>NZ_JAOTGI010000002.1:0-204603 GCF_044427255.1 Streptococcus sp. 2021WUSS126
AAATTTTACAAGCATCAAAATCGAGAAAAAGTACGCATTTTTGATATAAAAAGAAAACCTCTCTAAACCCTTGATATGCATAGAGTTAGGGAGGTTTTTGTCGTTTCAAACTGTCAAAGACGGGATTGTAGCACAATCATAAGACCCCGTCTAATGATGGCTTATGATTTTAACCATTAATATTTTAATGCACGTTGAACTTCTCTAGATTTGTTTTCTTTACAAGAATGCACATTTATACTCATTTAAAATCAAAAATAGCCACCTACCACTCCAAGTGGATATGGAGCGTTTCGATTTTGTTATTTTTTTAGAAGAAAACAGCTACTTGAAATCCACAATCCTCAACTCAAACTTATAAATTAAGGTTTCACATGTTATAAGTAGCTTAGACTTGCTATTTTTGATTTTTATTGAGTATTACCACTGTTGCAAAAATGATAACATACATGTCATAAAAAGAAACACCAGCCTTTCGACTGGTGGACATATATGATGTTAAATACCTGTATTCACAAGTAAAGTGATTTATATACAAATAGTTTTTGAGGAAATACTGACTGTATTTTGAAAAATCCGTATTAGCTAGAGATACTGATACTCAATGAAAATCAAAATCAGACTAGGCGACGCAGATGCAGATAGAACTGAAGTTCATCAAATCAAGTCAACAACGTCTGATTTTGATTTTCGAAGAGTATGAACTGTAAGTACAGCTGAGATACCTCAGCAATAGTCCCTACCAAACATTATTTTTGATTTTTAGATGACATACCGTTTTTTATGATGTCTTCTACCTTCACATCCGGTTTATTATTTAGCACTCCTAAAAATACAAGAATACTGAGGATAATACAAATAGTCTGCTCGATTTGGTTTAAAGTACGACTACATTCAATATTGAAATAACAAACCAGGACATTATCAACGAGCATCAATACCAACGAAATTAGTCCAATCCAAAACATATGTTTTTTCAAACGATTCTTTATTTGTTTCATATCTATACTCCTTTTTGATGTATAAAAATACATTTTACCATAAATAAACCGTTAATTCAAAAAAATATGAGATAAAAAATATGATAAAGCAAGCGAAAGAGACCATGTAGCAAAACTAATTCAAATGACTACATATCAGCACAATAAAACGGGTGATGATACCGAGTTGATAGAAACTACATATCATCATCCGTTTGTCAGCTGTAAGGGAGAAAGAAATTTTATTCGATTAGCTTGATGTCCGTTCTCTGCATTGTTTATCCTGCAATAAACAATGAGAAGAAACTTGTACCAACCATATCCGCAAGAGCATGTCCTAAGAAATATGGCAATAAATTATCATTTTTCCTTGTATACATGTAGTAATAGAAAAGACCGAAGGCTACACCAATAACAAGAGCAGATACCATTCCTTGATAGGTATGGAAAGATATGCGGACAATTGTTGAAAAGAGTAAGACCAGCGAACGCTTTTTCTTATCTGTACTCAACAATAAGCCTAAGAAAAAGAACTCT
This sequence comes from Streptococcus sp. 2021WUSS126, assembly GCF_044427255.1. Taxonomy (NCBI): domain Bacteria; kingdom Bacillati; phylum Bacillota; class Bacilli; order Lactobacillales; family Streptococcaceae; genus Streptococcus; species Streptococcus sp. 2021WUSS126. Next base: position 1,518 of record NZ_JAOTGI010000002.1, read on the forward strand.
TCATAGAAGCCATTAAACAAGGAATAGATAACTGTGCTGTAGTCAACGGCTAGGAAACGGTTGAGCACTGTTGTGATATTCCAGTCATAGTAAGGCAAGTATCCGAGGTAATTATATCCACCAGATAGACCGGGAATATAAGAAAAAGCTGTAAATGCCAAATCGCTAATCAGACCAGCACCGATGAAAATCAGTGGTCCCCAGAGCAAAACTGTCCACTCTAATTTTACTTTTAGCTGCTTGAAATCATAATTCCGAATCAATAAATACACCAGGGCAAACAAGAATAGCTTTCCTTGATTGGCTAGAGCCCACCAATTGTCTGCTGCAGTAAAGGATTGGACTCCTGTTTCCACTACTTCTGTTGCAGAAAATGATGCTATCCATTGCATGGTTGAGGTATAAATAGCATTACCACATAAAATCGTTGTGATAATAAACAAATCTATCCAAGTAAGTTCTTTTAGGGGCTAGGTTGGACGAATGCGTCTCAATAATCTTTTCACCTTTTCCTCCTTATATTTTGGTACATATTCTTTCTGTATAATTATATACTAAAATCCTTATAAATTTCTTAAAATATCTTATAACAAATCTAATAATTCTTGATAGCTATGAATGGTATAGGTTGGAACTGCTTTACTGTTGTTTATCATATGAGTCGGATTGTACCAAACAGTATCCATACCAGCATTATTGCCGCCTTGAATATCTGCTGTCAAACTGTCTCCAATCATTAAGGCTTGGTCAAACTGAAAACCTGAAATCTGCTCTGCTATTTTTTCATAAAAATCAGCCGCAGGCTTTTGCGTCCCCATCTGCTCAGAAATAAATACTTCTTTGAAATACGATTGAATGGGTGAGTGAAGTAAGCGATTTTCCTGTATATAGGTCACGCCGTTGGTAGCCGCATAAATCTGGTAGCCTCGGTTTGTCAATTCCTGCAAAAGTCTATCTGCACCTGTAAAAATTTGTCCCTGCCGCCCAATAAATTCTTGGTAGCGCAAAGCCATCTCCCTTCCATCAACCTGCCGACCAAAGTGGGCAAAGGTCCGTGAAAAGCGGGTATTGATCAGCTCTTTCTTTGTAATGTTCCCTTTTTCCAAATCCTTCCACATGCCCTGGTTGAGCGGTCGATAGACTTCTTTAAAAGCTTGAATATCTTCAACCTCCATAGCTGTCAAAAACTGGGTTAAGGCTACTTCTTCTCCACGACTAAAATCAAGAAGAGTATGGTCAAGATCAAAGAGTAAGTGTTTGTATTGCAAGATGATAAGTCCTTTCTAAGCAGAAACTACTGAAGCGATATCAGGCAGTATGTCTAAAGTATACCACAGTTTCTAAAAAAAATAGCTCTGTGTCCTCGGCTCTATTATACTGTTTTTTAGATTTCATACTCTTCAAAAATCAAAATTATCCGTTGTCAACTTGCCTCGATGAGTGAAAAGCTCCTGTGGAGCTTTTTAGCCTGTTGCCTTGAAATAAGAAAGCAACAGAGTTCTATCATCGGCTTCGTTTCCTAGGCTACTTTTGATTTTTATTGAGTATCAGCAGCCCTGGATACACCCATTTCCTCATTTTCATTGATCAACAAATTATAATATACAAGCTTACAATTTATTTTAATACACTTGATTCTATAATTTTAACATCCCCAAGATTGTCAAACGAATAGCGTTGACTCCTCTTTTCAAACCAAGTCTTGAGAACGACATCATTCAAAATATAGGATGATTTTTCCCTTAACCAAGTAGCATCTATACCATACGTTTTCAAATAATTTAATAGTTCTTCTTTTTCAGTTAATTGCAAAGAAGGGAGGCCTTTGGAGGAAGAAAACCAATAGGAACTCTCTAGATGTTCTTGCAGATTTACCGCTTCACCCCTTTTTTTATCTATCCAGTAATTGGACTTAGCCCATACTAAAGAACTACTTGAATTAGAAATTTCAATGCTTTCTAGTAATTTCTTATCTCTATACTCATAATCAATGTATAAATAGACACTGTTTCCCAAACTTTTTGAATACTCAACGCTAAACATTTGTTCCAGACCAACAAATATAGATACCTCTCCTCCATCTGGGTCATTAACAAGGACGGGCAACTCTGTTATTCTATCCGGTTCTCTAAATGATTGCGGACTTCCTAAAGCAGCACTCAAATCTGGTAAGCCTTTCAGTGCCCCACTATATACCTCAGCATAGTTCATCTCTAAGAATACATTCTCTAAGGAATTATATTTTATCTTTTGACTATAGTAATTAAAAACTTTAAAAATCAGAAATGAGCTCGTGACAATTATGACAATTATAAAAAAATATTTTGAAAATTTATGCTTCATATATACCTCCACATCATTGGCTCAAATCTTGAATAAATTGATGAGCGACTTAACAGTTTCCACCTGATACTTTGGTATCAAAGGTTTACATATTTATTCTACCACACCAAAAAGAAATCACCTAGAAATGTCTAGATGATTTCAATAACTATTTTGATATATTACCTTAGCTATTTTAACTTTCTCCACAATGAGAAGTACAGATTACTACTCCTCAATGTCAATTAACATCCTTAAACCTTCTAATTCTCCTTTAACTTGTTGATAATAGGCTGACTATCCGAAATAACATCGATACCAAAATTGATACCAAGAATTTGATAATGACGGAATGGGGCCTGGTGATTTTCTCGTATAATTCTTTTTAAATGGCTATCAAGAAGTTCTACCAAAATAGCTTTATGTATCATCGGAATATTTTTAGGATCATCCCAATATTCACACGGATTCAAATCCCACCCTTCATCAATAACTTTACAAAATAATATTTTCTCAAAATCTATGCAGAAATGACTTTCTTGATTTTTCAACCCATCAAGATAAATTTTTAGGTTCATGTCTTGATCTATCTGACATCGAACTTGGTACCAATCATTCTCAATTTTGCCTCCTATATCAACCCACTTGGCCATCATTTATCCCTTCATCATGAATTAAAATTTCTTCTCCCTTGTATAGAATGACGTCAATAACTATATTTGTTGAGAGAATTTGATAATGTTCTAATTCTTCTTTTTCCAATACTCCACCAGCCACTTGAACCACTTGTTCAACCAGCAAACTATTAACTATTTTATACAAAGGGTACTCTATCCCTAGTTCAGATACGCTTGGAACTTGATATAGGTACAGAGATAATTCTCGTTCTGTTAGTCTATAAAAATGACAAAATGGAAAATCAAGGACAATTTCAGACTTGTTGCCTTTTAATGCAATCATTGCGATTTCAAAATCACTACTCTCACCAAATTTTGCTTCCGCAGTATATCTATCTTCTACTAATTCACCCCAACATAAACGTATCTCGTTTCTTGATTTTTCAGCACTAACATCTAGTAATTTAGAATTGTGAATGATATCCTGAGATTTTTCCTTCACATCATTAATCACGATTTTACCCCCTACTTCTAATATCAGTATTGACCCCTGTAAGGAATTTTAAACTGAAATTCCAACAATGAGAAACCATCCTTACTATTTTGCCATAACTTATCCATAAGATATTGTTCCCATGTCTAAGTCACACATATCATACAACCACGCCATCATTCGTGGTATTCCTTTATCCATTAAAACTGAGCTATAAGTGTGGATACGTGTTTAAGAATTTTTAGCTTTTGCGAAAATATCAGAGCTATCTAGACAGTTTTAAATGATATATTGTTTTCAAAGCTCTAGACATTTATTCTACCACACCAAAAAGAAATCACCTAGGAAATCTAGATGATTTCGTATAACCGCAGTCCTCTCCTATAACTGAATACTCCATCTACTAATGTGATAATACTTCAAAACAAAAATAGCCATAGGGTATTGATTCCTTATCAAAGTCGTACATATCGTATAGCCACGCCATCATTTGTGGTATACCTCTTTGCATTAAAAAGGACATATAAGCATGAATACTTTTTTTAAAATCCAAAATATCTGCTTTTTCTACCAAAAAATACATCTGTTTCATATCATCTAAATTAATGTATTTATCTAGTATTTTATAATCAGATTCGGGTGTCAGCCAAAACATGTTTTTTTTTGCAAACTCTTCTTTTTCAATTAATGTTACATTTTCTTTGGTCTCTATATAAAGATGTGCAATATCAAATTCCTCCTGAAAATTTAACATTTCATTTACATAAAATGGTGTAACATGAAGCGAAGAAGTCGTCTCATCCGCTTTTAAAATCTCATCTAACAATATAAATAATTGTATAAGATTCGGATAGATTCTATTTTGGGATTCACTATCAGTTGTATGGAAATATACAATCTCATTGATTCTACCTTTTGGTTTTTCAATCATTATCTAGGTCCTTTCCAGTTAGGATTATTTAAGTCCGAAATTTGAATAACCTTCTTTGTGCTATCATCGACTGCAACATAATGTATTTCATCAATATAATAGTTAGTTACACTACTATTAGTATATTTGTTATATCCAGAGGTCGTTTTAACGGGATTATTAATAGTGTCTGCGATTTTTTGATTATTCCAACCTCTGTCTAAAACTTGACTAGAATAATTACTCTTCGAAAATTTATCACTAAAAATGATATCGTCTGCCGTGAGTGTTTTAGCAACATCACCAACATCCTCAACATCATCCAACTTATCTGTAGTTTTTGCAACATCACTAACATAATCAAACGTATCAACTAAATCATCAGTTGCATCTAGAATCTTACCTAATTGGGTAATTTTTCCAGCTTTCAAAAATGGTAGTAGATTACTTGCTAAATCAAGAGAGAGCTCCCCTGCTGCAAACCAGCGATTCGCTTGTTCACCTGTTGTCGGATCAACCCCATCTTTCAGACGCTGAATGTTATTCCATCCGCTTAACTCTGCAACAAACGTTGGAAATACGTCTTTTCTGGCTTCTGTATAGGAAGCAAATTTAACCTGACGAGCATATAGTATTTCTTCCGCTGTCATTTGCGGAGATTGAAGATACTGATCCAGTGTCATTTTATCAATGCGCTCTTTTTGAGCCACTGTCAATCCATACTTATTAGCTTCTTCAATCTTGTGGAAATCCGCAATGCTAATATTTGGCTTGTTTCGAGAACCTGAATCCTTACCTTTCGTAGTCTGAGGATTACATACGTGTTTAAGAGTTTCCTCCAGCGCCTTGCCCCAGTTCTTAATGAGATTCTGGACCTCCCTCAACTTAGTCATACCTTTGGAACCTGTAGCCCTGCTATACTCATTTCTGATGTTTTGCTGGCGACGTTGTTCGACGCGTACTTGCTCTCTTGCTCGGTCACGTTGTGCCTGCGCCTGCTCATAACTGGTTGGTTTGATGATTGGGGTATAGCTGTACACCTTCGGTGTATAGACGTATGAGTAGTTTCCTGTTTGTTGCTGGCGGATTTGATGAGCTTTGTGCTCAGGCGTGCTCGGTGCGTAAAGCGTGCCATCATCTGGGTTAATCAGAGGTCTTGGTCTATTATAGACCTTACCACCAAATCGGTCATCCAACATGACATGTGGTGAGCGGATATGCCCACTCGGGTCGGTGTAGTTGGCTGGGTTGTTCTGCACATAGGCATAGAGGTTTTGACTGAGCGGGTCTGTTTGACTACCTGGATAGCTGTCAGCTTTTAGGGAAATAGCAGAGCAGCCAAGCTAGTTCGGCATAGATATTCTGTTCTCAAAGGTCTACACATTTATTCTACCATACAAAAAAGAAACCACCTAGAAAAGCCTAGATGATTTCAAAAGATACTAAAACTATTCCTCAGATTGTGGGTTCATTACATAAAATGTACCGTTAAGATAATTCCCTTCGTAGCCTGATAGATATATCTGATACAGTGTTTCATGGAAGTATGAATCAAATCCGAACTCTTCTTGAAGTACCTTAAAATTTAAAATTGTACTTAAATCAAACAAGACTGTATCGATATCCCTTTCTGTTCGATTATTTTTCCTTGATAAGTGGCTTTACTCGTCAATTGATATTTACTTGGGTTATGTATTCTGGTAACATTTTTTCTACTATTAAGCTAGTAGGTGCTCCGCCGATTGAATATATAATATTAAGTAAATCATCAGCCCACTCACCAAGCTGTTTTTCTTCATATAAAATATGATTAGATAAACAGTACAACTTAATCTGGTGATAAATTTGTTCAGTAGTTAATAACTTATTGCTCATGGCATTCTCCTCAAATCTACTATTTTATCTATCTTTATAGATTCAGTCGTTATCTCCTGAACCAAACTGAGGAAAATCTGAGGCTAAAGGTTCAAGATAATCGGCTTTACCTCATTTTCCACTCGGTATTCTGATATCATCTAAAATTTGTTTAGTATCAAAAGTTGCTTTTATGGACGCATCATATGGAACCTGCAATGCTTCAGGATTAGGCACAGCATAATTATTAGACTATATACTTAGGAACTAAATTGTTTAAATTCATTCGGTATCTCGTCTGATTCATTGAACAAGGTCATCACAGAAAAGTTCCTATCAGAGAATATAATCTCTTGGAAAACATTATCAATTTTCCATTCTATATCCTTATGGGTAATTTCTCCAGTTTGCACAGTTACCATCTCAAACCATCCAATCTTTATTCCATGCTGAATGATTTCTTCTAATAATTGAACAGTGTAACCTTTTCTCAAACTAAAGAGACCGTATAAGCGAGATATGATAGCATCTTCTTCGGCAATAGATAGCAACAACTCTTTTAAATCTTCTGTCTTCATTGTCTATTTACCTCCATTCAGTGGTATCCTAACTATTCCTTCTCCCACTGTTGTTTTTAAGTATGCACCGCTGTGAATCTCATCAGTAGCATTTGCATAACCATAATTTAATTGCCAAGAATTCCCTCTACCATCGTAGTACCTCACTCCTTCTCCACGCTTCAGTGGAGATTTTGTATACCCCTCTAATGCTTCATCTAAATACTTTTCAACATCTTTTATATTAGCTCCGTTAAAACTATTAACATTCGATAATTCAAAAATTTTACTCGCGGCATTAACATCATCCAACTTATCTGTAGTTTTTGCAACATCACTAACATGATCAAACGTATCAACTACATCATCAGTTGCATCTAGAATCTTACCTAATTTGGTAATTTTTCCAGCTTTCAAAACTGGTAGTAGATTACTTGCTAAATCCAGAGAGAGTTCTCCTGCTGCAAACCAGCGATTCGCTTGTTCACCTGTTGTCGGATCAACCCCATCTTTCAGACGCTGAATGTTATTCCATCCGCTTAACTCTGCAACAAACGTTGGGAATACGTCTTTTCTTGCTCCTGTATAGGAAGCAAATTTAACCTGACGAGCATATAGTATTTCTTCCGCTGTCATTTGCGGAGATTGAAGATACTGATCCAGTGTCATTTTATCAATGCGCTCTTTTTGAGCCACTGTCAATCCATACTTATTGGCTTCTTCAATCTTGCGGAAATCCGCAACGCTGATATTTGGCTTGTTTCGGGTACCTGAGTCCTTACCCTTCGTAGTCTGAGGATTACATACGTGTTTAAGAGTTTTTAGCTTTTGAGAAAATAGCAGAGCTTCTCAGCTAGTTGATGCAGAAATAGTCTGTTTTCAAAGGTCTACACATTTATTCTACCATACCAAAAAGAAATCACCTAGAAAAGTCTAGATGATTTCGTATAACCACACCATTATTTGTGGTATACCTATTTGCATTAAAAAGGACATATAATCATAGTCACAAACTCCAAGAAAGAAAGTAAGTCAATCAACTAAATAGACATTAAATAATTTCTTCTTACCATCAACAACATATTTTTCAACATCTCCTGACCACCATTCGACGTTATTTGAAAGAATAGACAATACAATATTTCTAAATTCTGGATTATCAGAGAACATCAATTGATAATTGTTCAAAAATACATAAATTACATCATTAGTTATGCAATCAGAATCGCCTAAAACATCATTAAGAGCGTCCCAATTACTGATATTTCTATCAATTAAGAAAGCTTCACAAATACAATTGATTGAATTTTCTTTTTCTTGTAATACTTTTCCATCTAAATAGACTATTTTTGCCTCTTTTGGAATAGTGGAAATGAGTTCATCTTGCTCATTTTTACTAATTATTTTTAACGTATCCATATTACTCCACCTTTACAAAACTATCATAATGATTCCACGTATAATATACACTGCCATCGCTACCTCTAACAAACCTCTGGTTGTCACGTTTACCTACATCTGCGATAAAATTATTTACATCATATTCCTTATAAGATATCTTATTACCAGAAGAATCAACTTTAGGTAAATATGACTGAAGATTATCAAACTTCTTACCTGCTGCCGTTTTTGGGGTTTGCCCTTTATAATTCCCTTGCCAGCTAACCCCATCATAGCCCTTATAGGCATCCTGTACATTCTGTGGAAGCTCGCTTAGAGATTTGGAACCTTGTAAGCCTTTTAGTCCATCCTTTACATCATCCAACTTATCTGTAGTTTTTGCAACATCACTAACATAATCAAACGTATCAACTACATCATCAGTTGTATCTAGAATCTTACCTAATTGGGTAATTTTTCCAGCTTTCAAAAATGGTAGTAGATTACTTGCTAAATCAAGAGAGAGCTCCCCTGCTGCAAACCAGCGATTCGCTTGTTCACCTGTTGTCGGATCAACCCCATCTTTCAGACGCTGAATGTTATTCCATCCGCTTAGCTCTGCAACAAACGTTGGGAATACGTCTTTTCTGGCTTCTGTATAGGAAGCAAATTTAACCTGACGAGCATATAGTATTTCTTCCGCTGTCATTTGCGGAGATTGAAGATACTGATCCAGTGTCATTTTATCAATGCGCTCTTTTTGAGCCACTGTCAATCCATACTTATTGGCTTCTTCAATCTTGCGGAAATCCGCAATGCTGATATTTGGCTTGTTTCGAGTACCTGAATCCTTACCTTTCGTAGTCTGAGGATTACATACGTGTTTAAGAGTTTCCTCCAGCGCCTTGCCCCAGTTCTTAATGAGATTCTGGACCTCCCTCAACTTAGCCATACCTTTGGAACCTGTAGCCCTGCTATACTCATTTCTGATGTTTTGCTGGTGACGTTGTTCGACGCGTACTTGCTCTCTTGCTCGGTCACGTTGTGCCTGCGCCTGCTCATAACTGGTTGGTTTGATGATTGGGGTATTGCTGTACACCTTCGGTGTATAGACGTATGAGTAGTTTCCTGTTTGTTTCTGACGGATTTGATGGGCTTTGTGTTGAGGTGTGCTCGGTGCGTAAAGCGTGCCATCATCTGTGTTAATCAGAGGTCTTGGACTATCATAGACCTTACCACCAAACCGGTCATCAAACATGGCATGCGGTGAGCGGATATTCCCACTCGGGTCGGTGTAGTTGGCTGGGTTGTTCTGCACATAGGCATAGAGGTTTTGGCTGAGCGGGTCTGTTTGGCTACCTGGGTAGCTGTCAGCCGTCAGGAAGGTGCCTGCTTGACTATCGTAGTAGCGTGCACGGAGGTAGTCCAGACCTGTCACATCTCGTGCCTCACCATTGTAGGCAAATGGATTTCCTGTGGTATCTGTGGTCTGCTTGGTTGCTCCGTAGAGAGCATAGCTTGAACTTGCGACTGCCTGTCCATTCTGAGTCAGTCCTGTCACCGAGCCAGACTGGCTGGTCAGATAGTGATAGCTGTCGCCAGTGCTCTCGTTAGTATAGGTAGCTCTGCCATTGCCATAGACATAGGTCTCCCGTTTCTGGAGCTGGTCGTCATAGGTTTGCAGGACTTGGGTGTGCTGCTGATTGACGTCGTTGACATAGTTTCGTGTCTTGTAATAGTTGTAGGTGTCTTCCTTGGTCGTGTAAGGGATGAGGACATCCTGCACTTGACTCCTGTAGAGCACCTCATCTTCACCCGGTAGGTTGTCCTCGCTCGGCGGATTGACCACAAGCCCTTCTTCCGTCGCTCGGTCCTTGGCTACCTTCTGATGATAGGCAGTTGAGACGGTATCGAAGGTATCGATCCAGTCATAGCCCTCGCTGGTCGTGAAGCTCGAGAAGAACTGGACGACATTCTGCGTAAAGCCATACCAGAAGAGACTGTTGGCTTCGCCATCTGGTGCGGTATACGGAGACTTGCGCTTCTTATCCGCTGGCTTGCGTTTGAAGAGCTGGTAGGTGTTGGTCGCTTGGGTCCTGCTGGCAGTGAAGACACGGTTATCATCCCCATCATAGAGGGCAGCGAAAAGCAGACCTTCCTTATCCTTGACCGCCAAGAGACGGTTTTCCGTGTCATAGATATAATCTAGCTTGGCATCACCCTCGCCTGATGACACACGGTTTCCGTTCTTATCATAGGTGTAGGTGATGGTCTTGTCGCCAGACTTCATTTCAAGCAGGCGATTCTCGGCGTCATAGCTAAACTCTGTCTTGCTTTCCTTACCGTCCACCGTCTCTGTGCTGGTCAGCTTGTTTCCTGCATGGTCGTAGGTGTAGCTAAACTGACTTAGTTCCTTGCCATCCTTACTTGAAACGGTCATCTGGACGATTTGACCCAGACTGTCGTAGGTGTAAGTTTGGACCAGAGTTTCCCCATCTTGCGTGATGGTTTCCTTGGCGATATAATTGCCATCGTCGTACTCGTAGGCATAGCTGGAAATCAGCTTGCCTTTCTTGTCACGATGAACAATCTCTGTCACACGATGGGCTGCGTCGTAGGTCAGAGCACTTGTCGTGCCGTCCCCACGCTCAATCGTGGTCATGTCACCAGCCTTATCATAGGCGTAGGTGGTCACCTTGGTCAGGCGATCGAGCTCGTCATAGCTATAGGCTACCTCGCTACCATCTGGATAGACCATCTTGGTGATATTGCCATAGTCATCGTAGGTGTAGGTAATCAGACTGCCATCACCCTGACGAACACCGGTCAATTCACCCTCTTCATTATAAGCGTAGCGGGTCTGACCCGTCAAGTCACTCATCGCCACTCTACGACCATCTGCATCATAGCTGTAGAGGACCTGCCCTTCTGACTCGGTAGAAGTCTTCTTGGTCAGCAGTTGGTCCAGCTTGTTGTAGTCGTAGCTAATGGTCTGACCATCAGCCTTAGTAATCTTGGAGAGTTGGTTATTGACATCGTAGGTGTAGGTCTCGCTGTCTCCCAGCGCATTCATCTTTTCGACGACATTTCCTAGCTGGTCATAGCTATACTTCGTCACCTGACCATTGCCATTGGTGATGGAGGTGAGATTGCCCACGCTATCATAGGTGTAGCTGCTGGTTGATGCTTCATCTCCACTTCCCTTGGTGGCGGTCAGCAGTTGGTCTTCTTGGTCGTAGGTGTAGCTAGAAAGACGCTTGCTTCCTGAGAGAACACTGGTCAGATTGCCATTGCCATCATAGGTGAGACTACTGCTTGCGCCTGTAGGACTGGATACCTTGATTAGGCGGTTATCCTTGTCATAACTATAGAGACTGGTCTGACCTGCGGTATTGGTCTCGGCTGTCAGACGATTGCCTGCGGCGTAGGTCCGCTTGGTCACCTGACCAAGTGGGTTGACTTCCTCTAGGAGATTGCCATTCGGGTCATAGGCATAGGTTGTCTCCCGCTTACCATTGATGACTCGCTTGGTCACTTGCCCTACAGGATCATAGCTCAGCTCCGTCTCACGGCCTGTCGGACTGGTGATCGTTTTAAGCTGGTCCAGCTTCGTATAGGACAGGCTGGTCTTAGCACCGCTTGGACTGGTGATGTTGGTCAGATTGCCCATCTCATCGTAGGCATAGGTCTTTTCTAGATCCAGAGCATTCTTCTCCGCCAAGAGGCGACCGGCAACATCGTAGGTGTAGCTAGTCGCTCGATCCGACTGGTCTACTTCCTTGATAAGATTACCAGCTACATCGTAGGTATAGGTCTTGGACAAGCCTTGTGGCGCCGTCTGTTTCTCCAGACGCCCAAGAGCATCATAACTATAGCTGAAAGTCGCTTGATTTGGAAGAGTTCGACTGGTCGCACGCCCGTAGAGGTCATTGACATAGCTTGTCACATCCCCACTCGGGTCTGTCTCTGTCGAGAGACTACCAGTTTGGTCATAGGTATAGCTTGTCTTACCGCCAGTTGGCTTGGTTAGGCTAAGCAGACGGTTGAGACTGTCATAGGTATAGCTAGTAGTATTTCCCTCGCCTGTTGTTTCAGACAGACGATTGCCCACTGCGTCGTAGGTGTAGGTCTGGCTGGCACCTGTAGGAGCCACCGTCTCCAGTAAGCGACCGAGTGGATCGTATTTCAAGACAGTTTCCTGTCCCTTTGGATCTTTGTATAGAACCAGGCGTTCATTAGCATCATATCCGTAGGTAGATTGGTGTCCGTTGGCATCTGTGACACTTGCGACATTCCCCAGTACATCATACTCGTAGTTGGTCTCATGCCCCTCAGGGTCCGTTTCTGTCACGACACGGTTGAGTTGGTCATAACTGTAGCTGGTTTCACGTCCAAGATGGTCTACCTTCTTCTGTAAATTTCCATTTTCATCATAATGGTAGCTAGTCTCATGTCCTTCTACATCCGTCTTAGTCGCTAGATTACCTGATAAATCATAGGTGTAGCTTTCACTACTTCCATCTGCATAAGTGACCTTGGTCAACTGATTGTAGCTGTCATAGGTCATGCTTGTGGTCTGACCAAGGCTGTTGGTTGTCGTCAGGCGATTGCCTGCTGCGTCATAGGTGTAACTTTCATTTAGGGATTGATTATCCTTCGCAGCTATCAGACGATTGGCAGCATCATAGCTATACTCAGTAACGAGACCGCTAGATTGCGTCTGCTTAATGAGGCGATCAAGAGCATCGTATTCATTGACAATACTACTACCATCTGCCTGGATAACTTCTTTAACCTGAGCCGTTGGGGTATAGCTCAGCTGAGTTGCATGACCATTTGGATTGGTCACTTGGGTCAGGTAGCCAAGTTCATTATACTGGTAGCTTGTTTTTCCACCTAGAGCATCAATTTCCTCACGAAGTTGCTCCATTTGGTTGTAGCTAAAGTGAGTTGTATGACCAAGTGCATCGGTGACTTGACCAACTTGGTTTTGCCCTGTATAGCGTGTGCTGGCAGTATTTCCTGCCGCATCGGTCAAGCTGATTTGATTTCCGTTCGCATCATAGGTCATCGTGGTTATTTGACCAAGAGCATTTGTCGTACTGCTCAAACGACCAGCGGCAGTATAGTCATACTGAGTGGATATGCCCTTGGCATCTGTCTGCTCGAGAACATTTCCCATGCTATCATATCGGTAGGAAACACTCGTCTTATCTGGATAGATGACCTTGGTCACATTGCCAAGTGCATCGTAGCTATAGCTGGTCGTACGTTCATCCAGGCTTTCGGTCAGTTTATTTCCTAGAGCATCGTAGGTATAGCTAACCGTGCGGCCTGCTTAATCTTGGTAGCTGAGACGACGACCTAAAGCATCGTAAGTGCTGGTCGTACTCGTACCAATTGGGTAGGTGACTTGAGTCACATTCCCTGCCTTGTCATAGCTATAGCTGGTCACCTGCCCTAAAGCATCTGTAATGCTTGCGATTTGGTTGACTGTCTCATCATAGGTATATGATGTTGTCTGACCAGCTTCATTGGTCCGTTCCAAGACACGACCAATTGCGTCACGTTTGTAATGCACCGTTTGTCCGGCAGCATCCGTCTCTGTCAGAAGACGACCTCTGCTATCATAACTATAGCTCGTCGTACGACCTTCGGCATCTGTCAAACGAAGGAGGTTCCCAACACCATCATACTCGTAGCTATACTGACCACCTTCACCATTACTTGCCGCAATCTTGCGTCCAAAGGCATCGTAAGTAAAGCTGCTAGTATTCCCATTTCCTTCGGTCACTGCAATCACTTGCCCTGCTGGGTCAAATGTCTGACTTGTACCGACATCATCCGCATCTTTTTCACTTAGTTTACGACCCTCGGCATCATAGGTCATCGTTGTCACACCACCACGAGGGTTGGTGATGGAGGTGACTTGATTATGAGCGTTATAGGTAAGAGTGGTCACTCCACCAGCTGCATTGGTCACTTTGACCAAATTAGCCCCATCATAGGATAACTGGACTGTGTTTCCTAGAGCATCGGTGGTTGAAAGAATGCGTCCTTGCTCATCAACTGTGTGGGTAATGCTAGTACCATCTGCCAAACTTGTAGAAAGAAGGTTTCCTTTCGCATCATAAGTATGGCTAGTAGTCTGTCCTGCAAAATCTGTTACAGAAAGGAGATGGTTGTTTTGGTCATAAGTAGATGTTTTGACCGCTCCGTCAAAACGAGTTTCCGTGAGAATATTTCCCTGACTATCGTGAGTGTAGCTAGTCGTTTGACCCAATTCATTGGTCTCACTCACTAAGCGGTTATTATCGTCATAAGCCTTACGAACACTGCTTCCATCAGGATAAGTAATGGCTGTTGTACGATAATGTTTGTCATAGGTATAAGTCGTCACTTGACCATTAGCATCTGTCGTTACTGTCTGTCCATCACTATAGGAAAGAGTGGAGACTGCTCCTGTTCCGTCGGTCTGCTGGATGACACGATGCTGTTCATCATAGACATTCTCGATAATCTTGGTCCCATTGGCATCATACCAAGCTATCATCCGTCCTTGTTCGTCATAGTCGTAACGTGTCTTAGCTCCTGCTGCGTCCGTGTAAGAAATAAGATTTCCCGCTTCATCATAGTCATAAGCTAATGTCGAACCGTTCGGTAACTGGATTGCTCCGATATAGCCTGAATCATTTTGGATCACACCATATACAAGACCTGTCGGTGATGTAATCTTAGTCAGTTGAGCCTGTTCGTTATAGGAAAGGCTAGTTTTATTCCCTTTTTCATCTGTTTGACTGGTCAAAAGCCCATGGAAATTGAAGATTTTTTCCTGCTGATTGCTATCGGTAATGTGATATTCCTTGACAGCGTAGTCCTCTTCGCCATTGCCAAAATCAGCTTTTTTAGTCTCTATTTCCTTTACCGTCAAGGTTAGATCATAGCCCTCTGGCGCCTTATAGGTATCACCTTCTTTGATAAAGGTCAAAATAGAACCATCTGTACGGATATAGTTAATATTGCCCTCGTCATCAAGTGAAAGTTGTTCGTTAAAGGCAAAAGACCATCCTCGACCAAATAGACTATTGATGCCTGCTGCTTTAGAGTTATAATTGCGGACAATCGCAAAGTCTCCACCTAGGTCTGAGATAGATACATCTGTTCGTTCTAAGTAGAAATTACCTGTATTAAGATTTATCGGTTCAAAACCAAATTCACAGTGTAAACCACGCCCCATCAACAGCATATCCACGTCTGCTTTGACCTTATCAGTCAGAGCAGGTGGGTTATAAGGCTTGTTCGCATTTTTACTTGGATTGCGGATAAAGAGAGTGTTGTTTTTGACCAGAAGCATATCTTGAATCCGGTTGTCAAAGGCAATCTGTTTTAGCGGTACGCCATAGTAGCTGGCTATCTTAGGAAGAGTATCATATTGGGTTACCTTGTAAATGATGAAAGAGTCACTACTCTTCTTCCCACTCGTTTGACCATCTTTCTTGCTTTCCGCATCGATAGTGTAGAGCGTATTTAATTCCGGCTCTGTAAACGGAACGAGCGTTTGCCAGTTAGACAATTTATCTTTGTATTGTGTCGTTCCTTTTTCAAATGCTGAAATAAAGGAAGCCGTGTCAGGGTATTTGTATGAAAAGCTGGCTGTACTCTGACCAATATAATTCTTAGCAGGGTCACTGAGCTGGTAGCCAACCTGTGCAGCAGGGCTAGTCAGACCATCCGCAAAAACTCCTTGGAATTGGAGTTTACCAGACTTATCTGTCTTCACCATTGTCCGAAGATTGATAGTCGTATCACCGATAGCATAATTGATATCTACTGGATCTGGGACGGACCAATTAATCGTAATGCTTGGCGCTTTTTCAGGACTAAAGCCAATTTGACCAGCATTGGAGGCTGTGGCTTCAGTCGTATAAAAGGCACCGCCATCTACTCCCTCATCTGTTGCAGCGACAACTAAACCATAGTTTGGATAGAGTCCTTGTACCCAGCCGTTGACCGCATCACGAATATCAAAGTTGTGCATCCCAACCTTTTTCTCGGAAATGGCATTTTCACCTGCAATTTCTCGACCTAGATTGACGGATGAATTCCAAGTCACCGTGTTGATATTAAAATCTTCTGTTAAACGATAGGCAGCAAACTGTGTTCCCTGATTTCCAGGAGCAGTGTACTCATAGAGATTGAGTGTTGCGCTATCAATTTTAGCTTCTGAAGGAATATTCTGCTTAAAGTCATAGTTGACCTTAAAATACATACGACTACGACCGATGTCCTTAACGTCTGCGAATCTTTTCATTCCTATGGATTCGACCGTCATATATCCAATATAACCATAAGCATATCCCTGATATTGACCGTGAACCGAACTCGTTACAGAATCTAGTATATTTTCTCGTGGGACAGTAATGGTTGGGTCGATACGAACAGGATATTGACGTGCTTTATCTGCCAACCATTCTTTCCCTGCGACGACAGTAATATGGTAGTGTCCATCTTTTTCAGCCAGTTCCAATTTTATATCTTGACTGGTTTCTCCTGCAGCATCCACCATAAGAGGAGCATTTAAGACAAAAAGTATTTCTTTTTTACCTTTTTGGCGAACCAAGATTTGATTGGTTTCAAGACTTACATCATAATTTCCTGCCTCTAAAACGTAAGTAAAACGGTTCTTTTCTTCCCATTTACTCAGAACGATTTCTTCTTTAACGCCGTTTGACTGTACTGTGTATTGGACATCTGTCGCACCGTCAACGTTATTATAAAGGATAGCATTGTCCTCTACAGTCGCATGTTCGTAGGTTTTATCCAAAGGATAGAGCGATATTTTATCTTCCTGACTGATAACATCAATCGGTGTGGTCTCGGTCACCTTAGCGGGAAGCACTACATCAACAGGGGACTCTTTCGGTAGATAATAATGCGTACCATCCGCATGATAGGAATACAGATCAAGGTCAATCGGAACTTCCCGTCCCTCGTGGTCAATATAGGTCTTAGCCTGGCTACCAATATAGGTCACAAAGCGTGTCTCGTCCACCTTGTAAAGTTGTTCTTGACCACTTTCGAGAACTGGTTCTCCATACTGCGCCCGTAAAGCTGCCTCTTCTGCATTTTGCCCTTCTTCAGTGATTTTAGGCTGCTGAATGGCATCTCCGCCATCAGTGGCACTTGCTGCGGTTGTCTGGTCGGAGTTTGATGCATTGGTTGTATTTGCATTATCACCACCGACAGTCGACTCACTCGCTTCCTCCACTGCTTCTTCATAATAAGCCTGACTTTGCGAAGTTTCAACAATTTCTTGAATTTCCTGCGCATAGACCAGGGGACTATTGGCCAATAAAATAGTCGAAAGCATCAGCCAACTAACAATTTTTCTTCTCTTTTTCATATATATCATCCTAATTATTTTTCAAGTAAATAATACACTGTCCCTAAAATAACAATCATATCTGCAAGCCCCAACAAGATGTCTGATATGGCAGACCATATCAATCCTATGTTGGCTGCTATAAGAATTCCCAGTAAGACGATGGCAATTATTCTTCGGAAGTTCTCCTTCTTCCAAGAAAAGTTACTATCTTTATAAAAGCAGTAAAGGTTAAAGATGACCGTTACTTTGATAAATGTCTGAAATAGGCTCGTCACTAACCAGATGGCATTTTTTACATCTTGATAGCCAAATGAAGTGTAATCATAGATTAGCTGCCCTAATCCTCCAAGCAGCAAGCCTCCAAGCACGCTAACTGCTAATGCTAGACCAACAACTTTCGCTACTCGTTGCTCCTGATTGAACTCCCTTAGAAACCAAATGGCTAATTTTCCAATGAAAAATAATCCAATCCCAAACAAGGAAAGTCCTACCAGCCCTAGCCACAAAAGGACCGGAGCATTTTCAGACCAGGTTTTCAATAGACCGACTCCCATCAATTTTTGCCCTATACCCACAAAAATATATCCAATCGCAAACTCAAAAAATTTTCTATTCTCTTTAAAAAGAACCATGTTAGCTTCCTCCTTTTCTGACGGCATGAACTACAAACCGTCTCTCATTTCCTGCCACGTCACAAGTAGATAAAATCAATAACTTATCCCGAGTAACATCAAAGTCAAACGAGCGATAGAATCCACCATATTCATTTGCCCTGGCTTCTAACAGAGAGACATATGACTCCACCTGCTTCGTATCGCCTAGTCCAAAGGTGTGATACAGGTGATCATCAGTAAAGGAATATGCTGCAACAATCTGGTACAGAAAGTCTTTCCCGTCTTTGGTAATAGTTACTGTCTGGATTGATTCAAATGTAGAAAGCTCCGCTAAATAGTCTAGGCTACCAAACATGGAATCATCACGCATGGCATGTCCATAGATAATCGTCACAGGATCCTCAAAACTAGTCTGATTTACCTTTTCAGTAAAAATAGCACCATACTGAGTCTCATTTCCTTCTGCATCATGGGTTAAATAGTAGGTGTCATCTGTCGGATGTTGCAGAACAGGGTAGTTAATTTTCGTTCCTTCCACCCGAATCCAAGCATAGGCATCTGAGTTTTTTTGAAACATTTGTTCAAGATTTTTACTCTGTATGCGTCGTTCTTCAGTCTTTTCCAAATCACCTATCCCGTACAGGAATAGGAACACAGTACTTATAAGAAGTCCTAGTCCAAATAATTGTCTAAATCTTTTCACAATATCTCCTTTTCCATAATATTTTACCACAAGTTTATCGGTTAATGTGACTCTTTTGAAAAAAATTACAAATCTACAGACGTATCACCAAGTAACAAATGATACTCAATGAAAATCAAAAGTAGCCTAGGAAACGAAGCCGAAGATAGAACTGGAGTTCATCAAGGCAAGTTGACAACGGATAATTTTGATTTTCGAAGACTATAAATAAAAAAATACAACACATTTAATGCATTGTATTTTAAGCACTATCTATATTTCCAGAAAATTAGCCACCGCTTCTTTTTTCCTAGGAATGGATAGCATACGATCACTAAGTCCACTCTGTAACAAGGGTGTACACTTCTTAATGTATTCCTTTTCTTTATTTCTTCTGACTCCCATCGCTTCTTCAAGCTCTAGAATTTCAAACATTAAGATAAGGTTTTGATCACGAAGGATTTCAGTGGTCATCCCTAAATACTCTGGGTATTTTCTTAACTGATATAAATGTTGTGCACATCTTATCAGCATAGAAAATGATTCACCGATATACAAGACACGCCGTTCACCACCAACTTTCTGAAGTGAAATTTGATATACTCCTCCCTTGATGGCTTTTATAACATCATTTTGAAAAAATTGTACCTGAAGATTCATCCCTACTCTTCCTTACTAATCGGTGCTAAGCTTGCCAAGACTTTCTTAAGTCCCATTTCTGGGAAATTGATTTTGAGTTCTTGATTGCTGCCTGAGCCTGATACTTCAAGGACTGTTCCGCGGCCCCATTTCTTGTGGACTGCGATGTCACCAACTGACCAGTTGGTGCCTGAGCCAGACGATTTGTTACTTGATGCGAAAGGCATACTGCCTCCGAGCTTGGCCGATGGTTGTACGGATGCTTTTCGGCTTTGCATGGCTTGTTGCAAACTCATGCCTTGCCCAAACTGTGTCGCTCTGCCATTGACATAAGAAGCCTTAAAGCTAGTATTGGCTGGACGAGCGAGCCCTTGGTAGTCAAGCAGATCACTGGAAATTTCTCGGATAAAGCGGCTTGGTTGGTTGTAGTTGGTGCGACCGAAAAGAAGTCGAGAATTGGCATTGGTCAGGTAGAGGGTCTGCTCAGCACGAGTGATGCCTACGTAAGCCAAACGACGTTCTTCTTCCAATTCGTCCTCTTCTTCTGCTGCACGACTGAGTGGGAAGACATTTTCCTCCATACCAATCAGGAATACGACTGGAAATTCCAGCCCCTTGGCCGCATGGAGAGTCATGAGGGTCACTTCTGAAGATTCTGTATCGCCATCATCTGTATCAGCAATCAGTGCCAAATCAAGTAGGAAGCGTGTCAACCGATCCAGACCTGTCTCTTCTTCCTCAGCATCCTTTTCATCAAAGTTTTTGGTAACAGAAAGGAATTCCTGGATGTTTTCAATGCGAGCATTGGCTTCCAGCGTATTTTGTGCTGCAAGGGCATCGATGTAGCCTGTTTGGTTCAATACTGCCTCGACTACTTGGGTAACCGTCAAGTTGTCTAATTGATTACGAAGATTATAGAGGAGATTGGCTAGGTCAAAGACTGCCTGTGCTGCCTTCCCTTTAATCGGCGACAACATAATATCCTGAGAGGCTTCTAGCAGGGACATGCTGTGGCTGGTCGCAAAATCACGGAGTTTGTCAACCGTACCAGGTCCAACGCCACGTTTCGGCTCATTAACAATGCGTTCATAGGAGATATTGTCCGATGGATTTGCGATGATATTCAAATAAGAAATCACATCTCGGATTTCCTTACGGCTGTAGAACTTGGTGCCTCCAACCATGGTATAAGGGATATTAGATTTGAGTAGGGCTTCTTCAATGGTACGGGACTGGGCATTGGTCCGATAGAGAACTGCAAAATCCTTATAAGCCTTGCCTTCTCGGTGCAACTGGTCAATCTGCCCTGCGACAAAAATCGCCTCGTCATTCTCATCTCTGGCACGATAGTAGGTAATCAAATCCCCTTGGGCATTCTGTGTCCAGAGTTTTTTGGGACGGCGATTGCGGTTGTTTTCAATGACCTCATTGGCAGCCTGCAAGACATTCTTGGTCGAACGATAGTTCTCCTCCAAAAGCACAACCTTGCTCTCTGGATAATCCTTTTCAAAGTCCAGGATATTTTGCATATCCGCACCACGCCAACCATAGATAGACTGGTCCGCATCACCGACCACACAGATATTCTTGAAACGTGATGCCAGGAGCTTGACCAATTGGTACTGGGCATGGTTGGTATCCTGATACTCATCGACATGGATATACTGGAATTTCTGCTGGTAATAGGTCAGGACCTCTGGATTTTGGTCAAAAAGGCGGAGCGTCAACATGATCAAATCATCAAAGTCAACGGCCTCTGACTGTCTGAGTTCCTTTTGATAAGCCGTGTAGCATTTAGCAACAATCTGCGTGTATAGGTCGCCTGCCTGGGCTTCAAATGCCTTGTCATCAATCAGATCGTTTTTGGCATTAGAAATGGTTCCCAGGATAGAGCGTTCACTCCACTTTTTCGGGTCTAGATTGAGATTTTTCAAAATCCGTTTCATGAGACTGCGTTGCTCACCTGGGTCCACAATGGTGAAGTTACGGTTGTAACCGATATGGTCAGCATCCCGACGCAAAATCCGTACGCACATGGAGTGGAAGGTGGCTATCAAACAGTCTTGTGTAGCAGGATTGAGGGCGTAGGCCCGCTCCTTCATCTCACGCGTCGCTTTGTTGGTAAAGGTAATGGCTAAGATATTCCAAGGATTGACCATTTTTTCATCAATCAAATAAGCGATTCGGTGAGTCAGGACTCGCGTCTTACCCGAACCAGCCCCTGCCATAATCAATAGCGGACCTTCCGTCGTCTGTACCGCTTCTGCCTGTCTGTCATTCATTCCGTTTAATAATGGGTTCATTGTCTCATACTTTCTTAGAACATGTATTACAAGTGGAGTGCTTTTAAATAAGAGATAGTTTTTCGCTAATCAAGGCAGTTTTTTGAAGGAATACCGACTGTATTTTGAAAAAAACTAATGATGAGTAGCTGAAAAACTAGGCTTAGATGGAAGTACTACACTGTGAATACAGGTTCGTTATAATCATTCTCTCCATTATACCAAAAAATCACTCGATAAGCAGTTGCAATATGATAGATGGCAAGCAAAAAAGCCCAGAGTTATCTCTGAGCTTTTCTTTTGTATTCAATTGATTATTCAGCACCCAAGGCAGCTACTGTGATGTAGTTGTAAGGTTTGTTGAAGTGTGGCAAGAAGAACAAGTCTGTCAAGGCCAATTTTTCGATTGTTACACCTTCTTGGATTGCCAATGAGAAGAGGTGGATACCTAATGAGATGTCTTCACGAGCAGCCATTTGCGCACCAAGGATACGACGTGAATCTTTATCGTAAACAATCTTGATTGTAACTGGGAAGTTGCCGTGCTCCATGAATTCTGGTTTTTGGTTGTCTGTTACTTCAGTAACAGCAGCGTTCAAACCAAGACGAGTAGCTTTTTCAAGTGTCAAACCAGTTGATACAAGGTTAAGACCGTAGATAGAGATACCGTTAGAACCTTGTACACCGATACCTTCAAGGTCAGTGCCACAGATGTTGTGAGCTGCTACGATACCAGTACGTACTGCGTTTGAAGCCAAAGCGATGTAGCTTGTGTCGCCAGTAGCGTTGTCGTAGATAGTTGCACAGTCACCGATAGCATAAACGCCTGGGATAGAAGTTTCTTGGCGTTTGTTTACAAGGAAGGCACCGTTACGGAAACGCTCGATTCCTTCACCTGCAAGCGCAGTGTTTGGACGGAAACCAACAGCCAAGATAACCATATCAACATCGTATTCGTTCTTGTCAGTGATGATTTTCTCAACTTTACCATTACCAGCAACCTCTTTAACAGTTTCGCCGAAGGCAAGTTTGATACCATGCTCTTCCAAGTTTTTAGCCATAAGGTCTGACAAGTCGCGGTCATAGTAACCAGCCAAACATGTATCTACAACGTCGATAAGGATAACTTCTTTACCTTTGCGTTGGAATGCTTCTGCAAGCTCAACACCGATATAACCAGCACCAACAACTGCGACGCGGTTGATGTCTTTGTTTTTCAATTTTTCAATAACATCTGCTGAGTTTTGGTACAATTTAACAAATTGCAAGTTTTCAAGAGTTGCTTCAAATTCAAGAGAACCTTCTTTGATTTCAGCACCTTTGATTGGTGGCAAGATAGGTTGTGAACCAGTTGCGAAAAGAAGTTTTTCAAATGATTCAACATGTTCTTGACCATTTACAAGCGCTGTAACTGTTTTGGCATCATAGTCAATATTTGTAACAGGTGATTCCATGTATACTGTTGCGCCCAAGCTCTCCAACTCTTCTTTGTTTGAGTAGAAAAGTCCTTCAGGACCGCCAATTTGCTCACCGATCCACAAAGCCATACCACAACCCAAGAATGAAATATTTGAGTTTTGGTCAAATACAACGATTTCGTTTTCTTGACCATAATTTGTCAACATAGTTTTGATTGCGGCAGTACCAGCATGGTTAGCACCGACAACAACGATTTTAGCCATAATGTAAAATCTCACTTTCGAAAATATATTTTTTTACGAACTATATTATACAATACAAATGTTACCGATTTCAAAAAATATGCTCAGAATATCACATTTTTTTCAAAAAGTTTTTGAAATGCTATTTTCTTTAAACAATGTAAAGATATATAAAAGCAAAAAACCTAGATTTCTCTAGGTTTCTCTTAACGTACTTGTTCAAAACGCAGATGTACAATAATCTTATCGCCATAGCCGTTACGTTCCAAATCACGTTGCAAGCGATAGGAAATGTAATGCTCAGCAATAGAAATATACCCTGCATCTAAAAGACGGTGTTCAACTTGCGACTGAACCATGCTAATCGTTGGTCGCTCTGTATGAGCTTCTTCCAAGTCAAGCACTACTTTCTTTGTGACCTGAGCAAGATTTTTCCGCCAAGTTTCATC
Source organism: Streptococcus sp. 2021WUSS126 (assembly GCF_044427255.1). NCBI lineage: Bacteria > Bacillati > Bacillota > Bacilli > Lactobacillales > Streptococcaceae > Streptococcus > Streptococcus sp. 2021WUSS126. The sequence continues at coordinate 25,363 of NZ_JAOTGI010000002.1, forward strand.
AATGACATAAACTGTCTGTGCAGCTTTAATGATGGCTTGGTAGATTTTATCTGGGTCAAATTCAACAATCTCTCCACTACGTTTAATGACTTGCATAAAAGCTCCTTTCTGGTTTTCAGTAAACCCTTTCATACTTACATTATCTAGGTTTTTATGCATTTTGTCAAGTATTCTTTTTCATAAATTTTGCCTTGGCTTATTTTCGCTGAAAGCCCTTTAGTATGATATAATGGACCTATTAAAATGAAATAAGGAGAAAATCATGACAAATACAATGCCTAAACGTCAAGAAATTGATGTGCAATTAACTTGGGATACGGACATTCTATTTCCGACCCCTGATAACTACAAAGAAAATTTAGCAGCCTACGCTAAGCAAGTGACAGTTTTCGAATTGAATTACAAAGGGAAATTAACTGATAAGGATACCATCGTTTCCGCCTTAACAGAATACGAAAAAATCGTTATTCTTGATAGCAGACTTTCCCACTATGCCTTTTTGCCATTAGAAGTTGACAAGATGAATACTGAATTGGCGAGCCTGGCCAACGAATACGACCTCGTTTCTGCCAAGGCACGTCCTCAACGAGATTTCCTCTATTCAGAACTTGGTCAGTTAGATGAAGCCTTTCTTCTTGAATTAAAAGAAGAACAACCACAATGGGCTGCTTTCTTCGATGCAATTTTACGAGACAAACCGCATCAACTCCATCCGCTACAAGAAGAACTTCTCTCAAACTTCGCCCCAACCTTTGGTCAGCCATATAATAACTACGGTGTGACCAAGTTTGAAGATATGACCTTTGGTAACTTCGAGGCAAATGGCGAAACACTCGGCAATAGCTATGTGCTCTTTGAAAATGATTATGAACTCAGCCATGATACCGAAATCCGTCGCAATTCAGCTGCTGGTTTCTATTCAACCTTGAAGAAATACAAGAATACAACTGCAGCAACTTATTTGTCTCATATCAAAAACGAGCAAATCGAAGCTCGTTTGCGTGGTTTTGACAATACGATTGACTTCCTCTTGCACAGTCAAAATGTCTCCCGCGACCTCTTCGACCGTCAGATTGATGTCATCATGAAGGAATTGGCTCCTCACATGCGTCGCTATGTGAAATTGGTTGCCAAGGCTCATGGTTTGGATAAAATCACTCATGCTGACTTGAAAATCAGTCTACCATCTGAATACAACCAACGCATTACTCCAGAAGAATCCAAACAATTCTTGATTGACTGCTTGGGCCTTCTTGGTGAAGATTATGTGAAAATGATTGAACAATCATTTGATGAGCGTTGGATTGACTTCGCTCAAAACGAAGGTAAGGCTACTGGTGGCTTCTGTGCTACTCTTTATGATGGACCATCTTACATCTTACTTTCATGGACAGGTTTGATGAACGAAGTCTTGGTATTGGCTCACGAATTGGGACATGCTGGTCATTTCCAATTAGCTAAGAAACAAAGCGTCCTCAGCTACGATCCATCCCTTTACTTCATCGAGGCACCTTCTACTGCTAATGAAGTCCTAACATGTAACACCCTTTTGAAAAACAACCAAGACCCTGGCTTCCAGGCTTACTTGATTAGCGAGTTGATTAGCCGTACTTACTTCCACAACATGGTGACTCACTTGCTTGAAGCAGCCTTCCAACGTGAAGTCTACACTCGTTTGGACAATGAAGAATACCTCAATGGTGATATTCTCTGCCAAATCAAGTTGGATGTCATCAAGGAATTCTGGGGTGAAGACTTTGAAATCGGTGACGATGCAGGTCTTATCTGGATGCGTCAACCACACTACTACATTGGGTTGTATCCATATACCTACTCAGCTGGTTTGACCATCGGTACGGCTATGGCTAAGCAATTGGAAGAACATCCTGAAGAAGTTGTTGAAAAATGGTTGGAAACCTTGTCACTCGGTGCAAGTCTTTCTGCCCAAGACCTTGCTAAACACGCAGGTGTCGATGTTTCAACAGACCAACCACTCAAAGAAACCATCGCCTATGTTGGTTCCTTGGTGGATAAATTGGAATCTCTCATCTAAGACGAATAAAAGGCTTGAACATATTGGTTCAGGTCTTTTTTGTTTGCTTGTTTTCTCCATAAGACCAGTTCCTCCCTTATTTGGTATCTACGTAATAAAAAAACTTCCCTAACCATTGCTGATTAGTGAAGGATATTTCTTAAAAAATGAGACCATATAGGACAGCCGCAAGCAAGCCTCCGATGATGGGACCAACTACTGGTACCCAAGCATAACCTCAATCTGAATCTCCCTTGTGTTTCAACGGAAGAATGGCATGCATGATACGAGGACCAAGGTCATGCGCAGGGTTTAGGGCATATCCTGTTGGACCACCAAGAGAAACTCCTAGGGAAACAATTAAACCGCCGACGATTAAAGTGCCAATCCCTGTTGGAAAATCATACTGACCGAAAGCCAGGAATCCCAAGACCAAAACAAAGGTTCCGATTGCTTCGCTAATTGTAAATGTCCCCTAGACGTTGTTCGCTCCCTTATTTCAAGGCTCACCTTAAATTACTTCGCTTTTTTATTTTCAAGCTCAGGTAAGAATAGTCCACTGGACTAGCTCGCCTTCGTATTTTTGGGCTCGGGTCTTCTGTGGTCACTTTCGTATTTCTTGGTGACCATCTGAAACAGTTCCCCGAACAAGCCTCGCTTTCGTATTTTCAGGCTCGGGTTAAAACAGTCACTTCCCTGACTGTTTTAATCCACTCCCCCAGACGTTGCTCGCTCTCTTGTTTCTTGGCTCGCGTTAAAACAGTCTATCCGTAGACTGTTTTAATAATCTGGTCGTACGACTCCTGTTACGGTCGCTTTGGTTGCTTCGTAGTCGCCGTCAACGACAACTTTGATAATGCGTTTGGCATCTTCTTCTGGGCATGGAACCAACGGCAAGCGGAGTGGACCAACTTCAAATCCAAGATAGTTGAGAACTGCCTTAACTGGTGCAGGACTTGGATATGAGAAGAGGGCATTGACTTTCGGAATGAATTTGCGTTGAATAGCAGCTGCTGTTCGAATATCTTGTTGTTCGATGGCTGTAAACATTTCATACATCTCATCACCATTCGTGTGAGATGCAACAGAAATCACACCATCTGCCCCCAAGTTCATTGCATGGAAAGCATCGCCATCCTCACCTGTATAAATCAAGAAGTCGTCAGGTCTATGCTCAATTAGGTAAGCCATGTTGGCAAGGCTTGTACACTCTTTAACACCGATGATGTTTGGATGCTCAGCCAAACGTAACATGGTTTCTGGCGTCATTTCAACCACGACACGACCTGGGATATTGTAGATAATGATTGGCAAATCAGAGGCATCCGCAATAGCCTTGAAGTGCTGATACATTCCCTCTTGAGAGGGTTTGTTGTAGTAAGGCACAATGGCAAGACCTGCCGCAAAGCCGCCGAATGCTGCGACTTCCTTAGCAAACTCAATCGAGTCGCGCGTATCGTTTGTACCGATACCTGCAATCAAGGGAACACGACCGTTGACAATTTTTTGCACAGCACCAAATAGTTCCAGTTCTTCCTCGTGTGTCAGGGTTGGACTTTCGGCAGTTGTTCCTGCTAATAAAATCCCTTCTGTGTGATGGGACAACAGATGCTCAATCAACTCGGGTAAAACTTCAAAATTAATCGAGCCATCTTCTTTGAAAGGGGTAATCATTGCTGTAATAATTTTTACATCACGTAAATCTTGAATAGACATAGGCTTCCTCTCTTACTGATTGTTGCTAAAAAAGGCTGAGTGCAGCCTTTTGTGTACTTTTGGTTAATGAAATTATTTCAATTCAAATTTCAAGTCTGCCGTTGGACGAACTAGACCACGCTCATGAAGGGTTTCAGCGATTTGAACAGAGTTCCATGCAGCACCTTTGAGCAAGTTGTCAGAAACAACCCACATGTGAATACCGTTTTCCTTGTCCAAATCTTTACGGATACGACCAACAAAGGTATCACGGCTACCAACAGCATTAATCGCTTGCGGATAAATTTGATTAGCCACATCATCTTCTAAAACTGCTCCTGGGAAGGATGCAATAGCTGCCTTCACTTCTTCAATCGGTGCAATTTCTTTGGTTTCGATGTAAACAGACTCAGAGTGAGCTGACAAGACTGGAATACGGACGCAGGTTGCAGAAACAGCAATACTGTCATCTTCCATGATTTTTTTAGTCTCTTTTGTCATCTTCATCTCTTCATAAGTGTAGTCATTTTCAGTGAAGAGGTCGATTTGCGGAATCGCATTGAAACCGATTGGGTAGTGCTTCTTATCGCCTCCAGAAGGAAGAATGTTTGCTTCTACAGCTTTTGGCTCAACACCATCATTCAAGACTGCACGCAATTGAGCTTGCGTTTCTAAGATAGCTCCCATACCAGCTCCAGAAACTGCCTGATAAGTAGATACGATGATCCGCTCCAAGCCCCATTTCTGACGAACAGGCTCCAAGGCAACCATCATTTGAATGGTTGAGCAGTTTGGACATGCAATGATACCATTGTGGGCATCCAGTGCGTGAGCATTTACCTCAGGAACAACCAACGGAACATCTGGATTTTGACGGAAGTAAGAGGTATTGTCAACTACTACAGCTCCTGCTTTTACAGCGTAAGGAGCATACTTGGCAGATGTAGAGCCACCAGCTGAGAAGAGGGCAATATCCACTCCTTCAAAGGCTGTTTCTGTCGTTTCTTCAATGACAATATCCTGTCCCTTGAACTGCAAGGTCTTGCCTGCTGAACGGGCAGAAGCAAGGAAACGCACTTTCTCGATTGGAAGTGTTGACTCTTCCAACATTTTAATCATTTGGGCACCGACTGCACCAGTGGCACCAACAACAGCTACTACATAGGCCATAGAAATCTCCTTTAAGTCAATTCTTCAAAATTTTCTAAATATTTTATATTTAACAATTATATCATAATTTTTTCAAATGAAAAGCCCTGAGAAAGAATTTCCCAAGGCAATTACTTCGAACCTCTATTCACAAGTTTAGATGGACATGCTCAACTGTTAATGCTATTCTTATTTATCTAATGAGCGAACATAGTAGTCAACAGCCATCAGAGCTTCTGCTACATCTTCTGCTGAAATAGCAAATGGCATACCGTGAATTGTTTCTCCTTCAATCGTCGCTTGTTGGCCGACTTTCAATAGATCTTCATAACTAGCATCAGCCAAATGCAACTCCTCCAAAGTTGTTGGAAGATTCAAGGCTTGATAGAAACAAATGTATTTTTCCAATTCTTCTTTCGGACGGTTTTCCAAGAAAAGCTGGGTCAAGGTCCCATAAGCCACTTTTTCACCATGTGTCAAATGGTGAATGTCTCCCTCCAAGGCGGTGAATCCATTGTGTATCGCATGCGCCGCAGCCAAACCTGCACTTTCAAAGCCTAAACCACTTAGCAAGGTATTTGCTTCAACAATATTCTCTAAAGCAGCTGTCACAACCTTGGCTTCACAGCTGGCCATGGCTTGAAGTCCGTATTGAAAGAGTGTTTGTTCACAGGCTTGTGCAATAGCGATACCAGCAAGTGTCTGACCTCCTCCTGCCATTGTTGTTCCATTGCTTTGTAAAATAGCACGCGCTTCTACCCACGTCGCCAAGCCATCCGCAATACCAGAAGCCAAAAGACGTGGCGGTGCTTGACAAATAATCGCTGTATCTACCAAGACAAGATCTGGATTTTTCTTATAGAAAATCTAGCGTTCAAACGCCCCTTCTTCAGAATAAATGACAGATAAAGCAGATGTCGGAGCATCTGTTGAAGCAATAGTTGGAGCAATGACGACTGGCACCCCTAGTAAATCAGCAATCGCCTTGGCTGAGTCAATCGTCTTGCCACCACCTAGACCGATTACGACGTCACTAGCCTGTTCTTTTCCGATTTCTACGACGCGCTGGATTTCCTTGTCAGATGCTTCTCCATTAAAGGCAACACGATGGACTTGCATCCCTTCTTCAACGAGATAGGACAAAAACTTCTCACCGACAATCCCATATACTAAATCATCACAAAGAATCAAAGGCTTTGTTCCCAATTTTCCGATAGCTTCTGCACCTTGGAAAAGAACATGTTTACCTTGAATATAGCGAGATGGACTTGCAAATACTTTCATAAGAATTCCTCCTTGAAATAATAGATAGTGTTATATTGAGTAATAAACGACAGTTAGCATTGCCGAAAGCAAGAGGCATGAGCCCAAATTTTAATATTGCCATTGTACAGCGATGCCTACTAGCAACGTGTTGAGCAATCTTCTCCTATCTCTAGTGCAATTTCCTTGAAAATTGCCTCCAGCGACGATAGATTGCTAGAGTTGGCAGACAAAAGCAACTGTTGACACCACTTCAGCCTGGCTTGAAATTCTTCTGATTCCTGAGTCAAATAGGTCAGAAGCAAATAGAGGACAAGATTTCGTTTCAATGGCTCATCCACTAAATCCTCTCTTCTTTCGCTGAGCTTTGATTCTATTTGTTGAATCACGTCCCAAGCATCACTAGGTAGGTCTAATGTTACACAAGTAGAAAGAACTTCTAAGACATCTTGTACTTCTTTTGATAATATCCGGGCTTCAAAATCCTCTATAGCTTGAAGGCCACTGTTAAATAAAACGTTTTCAAAACCTCTGATAAGAATATCATCTATCAAACTGAATAGATGATTTCTTTTTACTTCTTTTATGGCTGCTAGATAAAGAAGAGTATTGACCACTCCATTCATCAACTCCGTGGTAGGTTGTGTCAATAATTGGTCCCTATCCGCTATAATTAGCTGGATGGACTCATTAAACAATGGTCGCTCTCTTTTCATATTTTCCACCGATACCCGAGGCAGAGTGGTCAACGGTGAAGTCGGTATAAGAACAGCTGGCAAGTCTAGTAAATCCGCAACAGACTTTGTACAAGCTGCCACAGAACTATTACCAATGCCAATAATATGGTCTGCACAATGTCGGAAACCAACTTCCCCATATTCTTCAACCGAGTTCTGGTCCCACTCCTCCATATAGGTTATTTTAACAATGAGTCCGTGACAAGTTAAGAGTTTCACAAAGTTTTCTATAGTCGTATTATACTCCTGTTTTGCACATAAAACAAGGGGGCGATGACCTATTTTCAAAATGTCAATCGCACAAGTGTCTAAAAGATGATTTCCTTGGATAATGCGTGAAAGACCTGAGAATTGTTTCATAGTGCCCCCTTATTTTTAATATAGAAATGTTTAGATAGTATATCTTCCATGAATGGCAGACCAATCATCTGCAAAATCATTTACCGCCTTTTCAATGGATGGCATAGAAAAGGCTGCTTCAAATATATCTGCACCTGCCGTAATAGCCTGCGCCCCATTTGCAAATGCTTGGTTCACTTGATCCACATTTTTGAATGACGCCGCTAAAATTTTACTTTCCGAACACTCCCTGTCAATCGCTTCTGATAACTGAGCGATGACCGCATTCGAATCAATATTCAGATTGGCCATGCGATTGTAGTACGGCGCTAAGTAATCTGCACCCGCTTCAATAGCTAACAAGCCCTGAAAAACGGTATAAATCGCTGTTGCTGTAATCTGATAACCTTGCGCTTTCAATGTTTTCATAGCAGCCAAACCAGCAGGCGTTACCGGAACCTTAATATAGACATTTTCCGGTGCCAATTCACGAATTTTTTTAGCGTCTGCCAAAATCCCTTCATAATCCTTTGCCACAACTTGCACATGTAGTGAAGCATTTGGACCGATAATGTCACGGATAAGGTGCAAACGTTCAAAAAAGTCAATGTCACCTTCTTTCTTCGCAATCGTTGGGTTTGAGGTCACCCCCGCAAGGGGTAAAACCTCAGCCCATTTTCGTATTTCCTCTATATTTAAGGTGTCCAGCATGAATTCCATAATAATAACCTCTTTTACAATGTATGTTCTGTACGACCAATGATGTCGTCTTGTGTTGCTCTCGACAATACATTGAAGAATGCTGAATAGCCTGCTACACGGACAATCAAATCACGGTGTTTTTCAGGATGTAGTTGTGCATCAATCAAGGTTTCTCGAGAGACAACATTGTACTGAATATGATAGCCATGCAAGCGGTTAAAGAATGTCCGCAAGAGGGCAATTAATTTTTGTTTGTCTTCTTCTTTGGCAAGTGTTTGTGGATTGACCTTCTGATTGAGCAGAACGCCTCCAACAATTTCATGTGTTGGTAATTTGGCAACTGATTTCAAAACGGATGTCGGTCCATTTTTATCCATATTATGTGATGGAGAACAACCTTCTGCCAACGGTGTGCCTGCATTGCGACCGTCTGGAGTTCAAGGTACCACGCCCCTGTCCAACGTTGGCTGAAATGGATGATGTACCTGAATAGCGGATACCACCAATCGGACCACGACCAAAGCGAGTGTTTGGATATTTGGCAATCTCATCGATATAAATATCATACGCTGCAGTTACCAATTGGTCTGCATAATCATCATCGTTACCATATTTTGGTGCATCTTCAATCAACATTTCCTGGATTTCTTTACCACGCTCCCCAGCATAGTCTGTTTCCAAAGCATGCCACAATTCTTCTGGAGTCAATCGTCCTTCTTCAAAGACTAATTTTTTGATTGCTGCTAGAGAATCAGATAAATTGGCAATGCCAACCTGCAGACCAGAAATGTAATCGTAAATCGCTCCGCCTTCTTTCAGGTGCTTGCCACGACCGATACAGTCATCTGTCAGAGCTGAGCAGAGAATGTCTGGTACTTCTCTTTCTAAAGCAATGTCAATTGCATTTTCAACGATGACACTCATCCGTGTTAGATGACGAAGTGTCTTTTCCCATGCCGTTTCAAGCTCTTCAAAGGATTTCATATCTTTGAAGTGACCAAAGGCTGGTGCAAACCGTTTGCCTGATGCAGGATCGATACCATCATTCATGGTAATCAATAAAACTTTCGGGAAGTTCATATAGCTCATACCTGTACAACGGTATCCCCATTTACCAGGAACAGCCGTTTCTACACAGCCAATTGCACTGTAGTCATAGGCATCTTCTTCCAAGACACCTTTCTCTATAAAGGATGGAATGATAATTTCATCGTTGTTGAAGGCGGGCATACCAAAACCAAGTTTCATGACTTCAATACATTCATTCATGAAGCGAGCATCTAGGCCTGCATGATAGCGAACGGTCAAGTTTGGCTGTGGCAGATGTGTTTGGGCAACAGATTTCAATACTAAGTAAGAAAGTGGATTGACAGCATCCTTCTTATCACGTGTTTGTCCACCAATGGTTACATTTTGGTATAGTGGACTACCAGCAGATGAGAAGGTATGCGATTGACTACGAACCTTGTTGATAGTAATAGTCTTAATCCACAAGTTAGTCAAGCGTTCGACGATGCTGTCTTCCGTTTCACGTCCTGCTTCTAAATCAGCTTTCACATACGGATACATGTATTGGTCGAAACGTCCATAGGATAGAGAATGTCCATTTGACTCGATTTGCAAGATACACTGGATAAACCAGACAGATTGCACTGCCTCTGCAAATGTTTCAGCAGGTTCATACGGCACCTTCGCACAAATCCGTGCAATCTCCAGTAGTTCTTGACGGCGTTGAGCGGTTGGGGCTTTCTCTGCCAATTCAGTAGCCAAGGCGACAAAACGATCTGCGTATGCTTTCACCGCATCAATGATGATAAAGATTGAGTCATAGAAATGATATTTATCAATACTTGCAGGATCCGTCAAATCGAGATTAGCCTTTGCTTCACGAACTCGCTCCTCAAAACCATGCAAACCTTGTTCCAATACCTTTTGGTAATTGACAGCCAAGTGGGCATCGCCAGAGTTCATCTTACCTTCCATACCAAAGAAGCCAGTTTCCATATAAACTTGAACTTCCTCTGGAAGCAAGACACCTGCACGTGAACGAAGATTATTCTTTTCCCAGAATGGAGCGATGCTGCGCAACTGCTCCTTGGTTTCCTCGGTAATATAGAAGACATCCCCATCCCGTTTTTCGAATAAATCCAATTCATTCAATACAAACTCTAAGGTATATTCTGGGAAGATGGGAGCATCTTTATTTGAAGAAGCTTGGTTACCTGCAATCAGACTTTCTTCCTCAATATAAAGCGTCATGTTCTCCAATATTTCCTTGAGCATATAGGCCCTTTTTAGTACATTGGGCTTCTCTCTATGTTCTTGATAGGCTTTTGTTGCTAAAACAGCCCGTTCTGCGTCAATATAGGGCTTCTTATCAAGGACATCTTCTCTGTATTTGTTCATCCGATCTGTCAGACTTCCAAAATACTCAGTTTTAATGCTAGTGCCAGCTACTTCAGTCACTGTTTTCATAGTTTTACCCTTTCTTTCGAAACTTAATTTTGTTTCGTTTGTAAATTAAGTATATCCTGTAATAGGGGTTATTGTCAATTGATGCTAGTGAGAGCTAAGATTTCCGTAGCCAGCTGCACATTTGTGCAACTCTTTTGTCTGACATCATTGACTAAACTGTTTCTTTCATTTCACTTTCATAGGCAATCTTATCTTGGATTTTGAAGAATGGGAAATAAACAATAGTTGAGACAGCTAAAATAATGATTTGAACAACTGCACCTTGCCAACCACCCACCATAAAACCAGAAATGATTGCTGGGGTAGACCATGGTAGGGTCACACCTGAAAATGGTTGCATAAAGCCTATTGAGATTGCACCGTAGACAATGAAAGCCGCTAAAATCGGTACCAGGACAAATGGTAAGAACATAACAGGATTCATCACAATTGGGAAACCAAAGACGACTGGTTCATTAACGTTAAAGAGTGCAGGAAAGGCCGCTACCTTACCAAGAGCCTTATATTGTTTTGATTTTGCGGCAAATAGCATTGCAAAAACAATACCAAAGGTAATACCTGAACCTGACATGATCAAGAAACTATCCAAGAATTGTTGGGTCACTATGTGGGCGCCATTTTCCAGAGACAATTTATCTGCTGCTAAAAGGGCCTTATTGGCATCGAGGTTTGACAATAGTAAAGCAGTAACGACACCATTGACAACTGACTGACCATGTACACCAAACCACCAGAGGAAGGAAATGAAGAAAGCAATTCCAATCGCACCTGGTAATGAACCAGTCAAACCTTGTAGTGGCACTTGAATCACGTCGTAAATCATTTCAATGAATGTACCACCGTTTGTAGCCATCTTGGAAACAATATAGACAATCATAGATAGCAAAAAGATGACAAAAGCTGGAATCATAGCTTCAAACTGCTTGGCAATAGCTTGCGGTACTTGTTCAGGCATCTTGATAACAATATGACGCTGAATAAAAGTCGTATAGATAGCGCCCACTACCAAACCAATAATAATCGCACCGATAATTCCTTGACCACCAAACCATACTTTTGCGATGGCATCACCGATTGGTTCTCCATCAACTGGAATATAAGATGATTTCAAGAGGATAAAGAATGAAGACAAGGACAGTACACCCGCAGGGAGAGGCTCAACTCCACTATTTTTGGCGTAAGAATAGCCGATCGCAAAACAAGAAATCAAGCCCATAATTGCAAAGGTTCCGCTATAGACTTGCATAAACGGTTCAGTCCATTTCGCTCCAAATATAGAAGCTATTGCAGCATTTAAGCCTTCAAAGGGCAATTGCCCCAAAATTAAGAAAATACTACCAACTACTGTTAAAGGCAAGATAGCCAACATACCATCTTTTAGAGCGATGATCCCTTTCATATTCACAAATTTCATGATTGGGACAATAATTTTTTGTGTATCAATTTTGGACATGACCATACTCCTTTATGAAACCATGCTGAGTGCCAATTGAAGAACTTTTTTCCCGTCCAACATCCCGTAGTCTGCCATTGGAATCACGGCAATAGGGACTTGCTTTTCATCACAGAGCGCTTTTGACTTATCAAGCGTATATGCTACTTGTGGTCCCAGTAAAGCTACATCAATTTCGTCAAGGTAATCTGCAATTTTCCCTTGAGAATGCGCGTCGATTTCTACTTCGACACCTGCGTCTGCTGCTGCAATCTTCATGTTGTTTACCAACATGCCTGTAGAAAAACCAGCGGCACAAAATAGAGCGATTTTAACCATTTCGGTTTCCTCCTAAATATAATTTTTTTGTTTTAGCCAACTTTTTTAAGTTCTTTCCGCAAATCAATGATTTCTTTAATCAAATTGATTTCTGTAATAGAAGTCATCAAATGATCTTGCGAATGGACAAATAGTGCTGTAATATCAGATTTTGCTCCCCCAGCTTCCTGTGCTAAGAATTTTGTCTGCATATTGTGAGCTTCTAATAATGCTGCATCTGCCAATTCTAATTCCTCTTCTGCTCGCTCTTCTTCACCTGCTTTGACAAGCGACAAAGCTTGGTAGGCGTGACTTTTCGCATCTCCAGCATAAATAATCAATCCCATGATCAATTGATCTGCAATAATCATTTCCATTTCTTTTTCCTCCAATTTGTTTTGTTTGTAAGTCATTATATTTCTTTCGTAAGTAAATCATATCATTTTCTCTTTATAGCGTAAATATATTTATAGAACATTTTCTGTTTTAATTTATTTTTGCACTTTTGTGCATATTTGAGGATAAAAAAATACTTCAACCACCTTTAAGCGATTGAAGCATTCTCTTGCTAATTTGTATGGACGTGCTCATCATTATCCAGTTCTAAAACTTTTACGATGGTTCGTTCATCTGTTACCAGATGATGAATGTAGCCAGCTCGCAATACAGCTAAAATGGCTTGGGCCTTTTCCTCCCCATATGCAAGAGCTATGGTATCGGGAACTTCTTTTAAATCATCTAAAGAGATGGCAATGGTCCTCTTTTGCAGATCCTCAGCGACAGCTTGACCGTATTGATTCAGACCACGACAGCAGGTTTCACCGACTGCACCTTCATCTGACAAGGCTTTAAAATCATCTGTCGTCAACATATCTAACCATTGACGATTTTTTTCATCGACTCGGCCGCCAATACCGATTGCTGCTACATCTAAGTCCTTCCAGTCAGCACGTAGCTCCTCGAAATATTTAGAAGAAAGAATACCTTGAGCGAGTTCTTGATTCTCCTGGATAATCGTCGCATTGATAAAACTACATTCTCCACGAAATTTATTGGCCATATCGTAAATCAGAGTATTCACATGATAACGTGCGTGGATATGACTTGGACCGCCAGCTATTGGAACAAATTTGACACCTTTCATACGATGATTCCCTATCTTATCTACAATAAGACTAAGGCTTCTCCCCCATGAAAAACCAACTTTCTTTCCATCATCAATTAGATTGGTAAGCATATCGGCTGCAGCCTGTGCCAGACGATTTTCTAAATCAAGCTGGTCCTCATCGGTGCTGTTTTCAACCAGTTCTAAACCTTTTAATCCATATTTTTCTTGAACATATTTTTCAAGTCGGTATAGGCGCCTATCAAAATCTTGAATTTCTATTTTTACAATGCCTTCTGACTTAGCCTTGGTCAACATTCTACTGACTGTCGTTCTATAAATTCCTGTCTCAGCAGCAATTTCAGCTTGGCTTTTTCCCTCTTCGTAATAAAGATAGGCTATTTTTGCCAACTGCCTTCTTTTTTCTTGCTTCATACTGCCCCCAACCTAAACTAGCCTTACTGTGACTCTAGCATTTTCTAATTCTTTGACAAGATCTTCAGAAATCGACGTATCTGTAATGACCTGAGCAACTTGACTTAAACCAAATCTGCGTACTGTCCCTCGCTTTGTAAATTTACTAGAATCTGTTAGCACAATCATATTTTCAGCAACGTCAGACATGTACTGTACTACTTCGCTTCGCATCAAGTTTTTACCTGTAAAACCATGCTCACTATCATAGCCGTCAGTTCCTACAAAAGCCTTATCAACATGGAAAAACTGAATCATTTTATGCAAGAGCGGTCCAACTGTTACTTGGGAATCTTTTTGAAACTCACCACCCAATAAAATAATCTGACAGCTATCATATTGTCGCACATAATTGGCTATAAAATAAGAATTTGTTATGATGGTCACATTTCTCTTGGTTTTGCAAATTTCTTCTGCCAAGAGAGCACAAGTTGACCCAGACTCTATCATAATCGTTTCATTGTCTGCAATAAGATTTACTGCTTCTTTTGCAATTCGTTTTTTTACGTCATAGCGAAAGGACATCCGAATATTAAGGTCATCGCCACTATTTAAAACAGCATAGCCGTGTTCTCTACGTAATAAACCTTTTGATTCTAACTTATCCAAATCTTTACGGATGGTTACCTTAGAAACGTCCAGTTGCTCCGCCAAACTATTGACATCTATTTTTTCATGTTGTGACACCAGTTGTATAATTTTATCTAATCGTTCCATTTCATCACCTCATCATTATTCTATCAAATTTTGACTCTTTTTCAACTATTTGCAACCTTTCAACTTACGTTCGTAATTGTAAAACTTTCTTTTGTGTGATAAAATCAAATTAATCGAAAAGGAGAAAGAGCATGAATACACGAAAAGGCATTATTTTTTACATTCAACATTTTTCACTCCATGACGGTCCTGGTATACGTACAACGGTTTTCTTGAAAGGCTGCCCCCTACGTTGTCCTTGGTGTGCAAATCCAGAATCTCAAAAACGAAAACCTGAACCCATGCTTGATGCTGTTAGTAAAAAAATGACCATCATGGGAGAAGAAAAATCTGTTGATGACATCATATCCGAAGTCATGAAAGATATTGATTTTTATGAAGAATCTGGTGGTGGGCTCACGCTGTCTGGCGGAGAAATTTTTGCCCAATATGAGTTTGCGAAAGCTATTCTTATGGAGGCAAAAAAACACGGCCTTCATACCGCTATTGAAACCACCGCTTTCGTAGAACACCGCAAATTTGTTGACCTTATCCAATACGTTGACTTTATCTATACTGATTTAAAACATTACAATACAATTTCTCATAGAAAAGTCACCGGCGTCAACAATAACCTCATCATACAAAATATCCAATACGCCTTTTCCATCGGAAAAGAAATCGTCCTACGTATCCCTGTTATCCCTGACTTTAATAATTCCCTTGAAGATGCTGAACAATTCGCCTGTCTCTTTAATCAACTCAAGATTGACAAAGTTCAACTACTCCCCTTCCATCAATTTGGAGAAAATAAGTATAAGCTTCTCAATCGAACCTATGCTATGACCGATGTCAAGGCTCTCCATCCAGAAGATTTAAAAGACTATCAAGCAATCTTCATCAAACATAATATCAACTGCTATTTCTAACTTTGAGAAATACAAAAACTTCCTCGGCTGAGCCAATAGCATTCCTATAGAAATACATACTAATATGCAAAAAAAAAGCCCACCATAAAGGTGGGCCAGGGCATCGTTTCCGATGAGAATAGAAGGTTCACACAACTATTCAAGGTCCGCTCCTGCGTTTCAATTAAATGAAGACCTCCCTAGCGTCGAAGGGAGTGGGAAAGAACTCAACCAGTCAACCAAGAGTTCGTCAACAATTCATCATTTCTGGTTGTTGACCTGAAACAGTCTCTTCCCAGACTGTTTCACTCCCACCCCCGCACAGCTCAAACTGTCTGGGAGACAGTTTGAGGTTGGAGATGAAGCGAACTTTGTTCGCAACAGTCGTAATGGTCAGATTTGGAGTGCAAAACACGAACAAATCTGCCAATCAACCACTGCGCTGAGATGTTGACACGAACTCTTAGGAGCATGCTGAACCTTAATCACCACCCACTACTCGGCTCATCGCATGAATCTATTCTACCATAATCTCAAGGATTTGCAAGCCTGATTACTCCATTCGTTCTTGAATGGTTACTTGTACTCTATCACCAGCCTGTTTTCCAATAGTCGCTCGAATAGCCTTTTGAACACCAATAAAGTAACAGATATTGCCTGCTTCATCCTTTACTCCCATATTGACAATGGAGCCATCATAGGGATGACCATCAAATCTGGCATGTACCTTTACCCTCCCCTTGCCAAACTCTTCTCGTATATCATAGGGAAAGATGACATAGGCTCCACCCTTGTCTGATACCGGATGGATACGGGCTTCAAATTCATAGACTTTAGACATGGCTCCTCCTAGATATACTTACTAGCCTCACGGATGGACAAGCCTGCCATTTGAGAACAATATTTGTCAAGGAAAGTCCGCACCCAGTCAGGATTGGTCTTAGAATAATCCCGCAAACTCCAGCCGATTGCCTTATTGATAAAAAATTCAGTCTGATTGAGATTATTGATCAGGATTTGTTCCAACAGTTCCGTATCCGTCTTTTCTTTTTGCAATAACTGGTGGTCAATGGCAATCCGTCTCAACCAGAAATCATCATCCAGACTCCATTCCAAGATTGTCTGCTTGGCCTCTGGATTGTCCAACACAATCTTACCGACTAACTTATCCAAGCCATCAATACTATCCCACCAAGACTTGGTCTGAGCTAGCTCTTTCAAACGAGGTAAATCAGCTAAAACCAAGTCTTTTTTCTTGGTGACCAGGTAATCAATGGCGATATACTGATACTCACGGTAGGGCTTAGACCAGCAAGCCTCAACAAATTCCCAGTCAATTCCATGAGCCTTAGATTCTTTGAAAAATTGCCTAGCAACTTTTCGGCGATCAGGTGTCCGAACACCTAGAAAGTCAAAGTGATTCTTCATATAGGCTTTCATGGGTTGAGCTTGACTGGCATCCGCCACAGCCAACAAGCGTTTTTCTAATTCTTCAATCTTCATTTTGCTTACCTACAAGAGATTTTTGAAGCCAAACAATATCATGCCATGTATCAAATTTATAACCAACTTTTTTGAAATGAGCTACCTGTTCATAGCCCCTCTTCTCATGGAGTGCTATAGAGGCTGGGTTTGGTAGGGCAATGCAGGCTAAGAAATTTTTAAAACCACGCGCGGTCAGTTCCCTTTCCAAAGCATTGTAGAGAAGAGTTCCAATTCCTTTTCCACGTGCTTCTTGATTGATATAGACAGATAATTCCACCGTCCAATCGTAAGCCGCACGGGCATAGTAGGTTGAAGCGTAGGCATAACCAACAAGAGCTCCCTCTTCAACTGCGACCAGATAGGGAAACTTCTCCAAGGTCTTTTCAATTCGACTTGCAAAGGCTTCGACAGTCGGCACTTCTGTTTCAAAGGTAATAGCGGTCTTTTCTACATAAGGAGCATAAATTGCCACAAGGTCTGCAGCATCCTCTATCCTTGCGGAACGAATTTCTATCATCTAGTTCTCCAATAATTCTCTATCATAAATGGTATAGTCACAACGATAGATAATCAACCGTTTACCGTCAATCAAGAGTTCAGAAGTCTTAGGTGCATCAGATGCATAAAGAGATACTTTATCACCTACATAAGTAGCAAGCGGTGTTCCGTTTTGCGAACGAATCAAAACCACCTTTGCCTTACCTGTAAAATCATTTTTGAGACTAGATACCATACGGTTAACAAGCGGAATTGCACGATCGTAATTTGCAATATCTACTGTAGTCTGATACTTCGCATACAAGTCTTCCAAACCTTCTTCTGCTGCAATCAAAGATGAGCCTACGTGGTCAATTTCGTAATTGCCAAGTGTCACCTTTAAGACCGACGAATCCACATTGGAATAGCCTTCGGCATCCACCGAGTCAAATTCCTGATTCCGCGAAATCGATAGGGACTTACCAAACATTTCATCTATCAATTGAGAATTTTCATCGTATGTCCGTACCGTCATCTCCAAACCAATCCATTCTTCTTTGGTATTTTTCCACCAGTTAGAAATTGACTGACAGGCAGACAAACTAACAAGGCTCAAACCAAGAACAACAGATAACATGATTTTCTTTTGCAATTTCATATAATAGTCCTCCAACATATTTTACTTATTATATCATGGAATACAAAAACCGAGAAAAAATAGATAGACCTGAGATAATAAAAAGATGGCTATGATAAACTATAGCACGGTAGGTATAGGTGACATCTACTAAATTAATATAAAGGAAGTCATTTTTATGAAACAATTCTGTGCTAAACACAAAATGAAGCTACTTATTTTTTTAGCCGTTTGGAGTTTTTTCTCTGGCTGTAAAGTTCTTCTTACCTTTTTTGGGAAACCGGATGGAATGGACGGAAAATATCCTCTCTTCTTTCTAACTATTTCCTTAGTTGCACTTTATGTCCTCCCTATGATTCTTATCATTCGTTATGTAGCGAAACGTTTTGATATTTCTAAAAAAGTTATCCATCTCAGTTGGATTTTGGGTATAACAGCTAGTTTTTACTTCTCTGGTATTGGTCAAACACTTTTAGGAGCTTTTTGGTTATTCATCGTCAAACCACCTCAAACATTTATCCAAAACTGGGGAGCAGCTGTCACCGCCCCCTTCCACGAAGAATTTGGGAAGGGTCTAGTTGTACTACTCGTACTCCTATTGCTCAAAAAACTTACTCTAAAAAATGCCGTAGTCAGCGGTATGATTGTAGGTTTAAGTTTCCAAATTATTGAAGACGGTCTCTATGTCTTCCAACAAATCTTTAAATCTAAAGCAGATGGCTTTGCCACTCTTATCGAACGTATGCTTCACGCTGGTGGAACTCACTGGGCCTTCTCCCTTGCATTCGCAGTCGGTTTGGTCGCTCTCGTCTCAAAAAATAGTGGCATGTCTAAAAAACAAGGACTTTTCTGGATGCTGATGGCTGTCTTAGCACACTTTTTCTTGAATACTCCATTCAATGAAGGACTAATATCTGACTCTGGTGAAATAACCGTTCTCATGCTCTGCTTTAGTTTCTGCGTGGCACTTGCTGCATTTTTCAAAGTAGACCAAATTGAAACGACTCAGCACCACCAGTAACACATACTAAAACAAGCCTGCATTGACAGGCTTTTATTATGTTACAAACCAAGTATTCGAAATGGTTGTTGATTCATCAATATCTATTATCAATCTTTATCCCATTCCAATCTGTCCAAGAAATCGCAGATAATTATAAAAAGAGGCTAGCGCCACTTCTTAGAGTTCGTGTCAACATCTCAGCGCAGTGGTTGATTGGCGGATTTATTCGTGTTTTACACTCCAAATCCAACCTAATCAACTGTGCGGGGGTGGGAAGACGAACTCTTTTTAGACCACTCGAGTTCTTTCCCACTCCCCACGGTTCATCAATGAAAAATTGTCTCTTGATGAAAAATAGTCACTCGATAATC
The DNA here is from genome assembly GCF_044427255.1 of Streptococcus sp. 2021WUSS126. Classification (NCBI taxonomy): domain Bacteria; kingdom Bacillati; phylum Bacillota; class Bacilli; order Lactobacillales; family Streptococcaceae; genus Streptococcus; species Streptococcus sp. 2021WUSS126. Next base: position 44,661 of record NZ_JAOTGI010000002.1, read on the forward strand.
TTGACACTAGTCTAGGAAACGAAGCCGCAGATTATACTTGAGTATATCAAGGCAAGTTGACGCCGATTAGTGTTAATTTTCGATGAGTGAAAAGACATCATTCAAATTCTCAGCCATAGTCGGATGGGTGAAAATCTGTGTTTTGAAGTAGGTATAAGGACTCTTATTGTCAATCGCCATAGCAATCAAGTTAATCAGCTCCTCTGAATTGCGACCAAAGAGAGTCTTGGTTGGAATACAGCCGATATTGATACAAGTCCCGCTAAACATAGCAGGATTTCCCTCCACCAAGGCAACCTTTTTCCAGCTGCTGGCAGCTTACCTGCTAAGGTCTTTCCATCCAAAACCAATGACCAATAAATCATATTGTTCCATAACATACTCCTTTTATTTTTTAAACCTTAGTCTAGCAAAAAAGAAAATTTGAGACACAATTCCGCTACGACTCTATTATGGAGTCCAAGTTGCAGGAAAAACATTACAATAACTGATAAGGTTTAGATAAAAAATAGATGAATTATAGACAAAATGCACCCACATTTGATACAATGTATCTATACACTAGTTTATTAATACAGAAAGGTAAAACTATGAAAGAAAAATTTCAAACGTGTAGAACCTATATTCCAATCATCTTAGCAACGATTGGATTTGTCAACGGTTGCAAAATTATCTTCGGAGAATTCGGTAAGCCAAATGGCATGGAAGCTAAATATCCTCTCTTTTTCCTAACCATTTCCTTGGTCGCTATCTACCTCATTCCCCTACTAGTACTGACATATTACTTAGCTAAACGCTATAACATCTCAAAACAAGTTATAGGTCTTAGCTGGCTTTTAGGCTTAACAAGTAGCATCTCTTTTTCTGAACAGGGGCATACAGCTATCGGATATTTCCTGCTCGAAATTGTTAAAGCTAGTAATAATTTCCTAAATGACTGGGGCGCAGCTATTTCAGGTCCATTGGCAGAAGAAATCGGTAAAGGGCTAACTGTTCTACTTGTACTGCTTATTTGTAGAAAAATGACACTAAAAAATGCATTGGTAAGCGGAGTGATTGTTGGATTAGGTTTCCAAATCGTGGAAGACATCACCTTTGTTTTTAGAGACATGTTCATGAATAAGTTAGACGGCTTTGAAACCATTCTTGAACGCGTTGGTCAAGCTGGTTGGGCCCATTGGGTTTTCACGCTTCTCTTTGCTATTGGTTTAGTAGCCCTTCTCACGAAAAATACAGGCATATCAAAAGCACAGGGAGTATTTTGGATTGGTGCAAGCTTTGGAATCCATTTCCTCTTTAATTCACCATTCAACACTGGTATCTTCCAGACGGTATTTCCTATGTTGAGTATTTTCCTTGGCTTACTTGCCTATCAAACGGTTGAGAAACTATCTGAATAGACAAAAAATCCGCCTTTGAGCGGATTTTTTATATTCATTCTTGTTAGAACAAGCCGATAGCCGTCCCGTCTGCTGCCACATCCATGTTGAGAGCTGCGGGGGCTTTTGGCAAACCGGGCATGGTCATGACATCTCCAGTCAAGGCAACGATAAAGCCTGCACCTAATTTTGGCACAAATTCACGGACTGTAATGTCAAATCCTGTTGGTGCACCAAGGGCAAACTGATCATCTGAGAAGCTGTATTGGGTCTTGGCCATGCAGACTGGCAACTTATCCCAGCCATTCTTAGCAAATTCAGCCAGCTGGTTACGAGCCTTCTTCTCAAAGACAACGCCTGTACCACCGTAGATTTGCTTAACAATCTTGGTCACTTTCTCTTCCAAACTATCCTCAGCCTTGTAAAGACGTTGGTAGTTTGCAGCTTGGTTATCAATAGTAGCAACAACTGTCTCAGCCAGTTCAACACCACCATCAGCGCCATTTGCCCAAACACTTGCCAACTCGACAGGTACGCCAATTTCAGCACAAAGTTCTTTCAAAGCTGCAATTTCATCAGCTGTATCTGAGACGAATTCGTTGATAGCAACCACCGCTGGAATACCGTACTTCTGGATATTTTCAACGTGACGCTTCAAGTTAGAAAAACCAGCTTTGACTGCCTCTACATTTTCAACAGAAAGTTCTGTCTTAGCTACACCACCGTGCATTTTTAGCGCACGCAAAGTCGCTACAATCACTACAGCATCAGGAGCCTTAGGCAAGTTCGGCACCTTAATGTCAAGGAACTTCTCTGCTCCAAGGTCAGCCCCGAAGCCTGCTTCTGTGACGGTATAGTCAGCCAATCGCAGAGCGGTTGTTGTTGCCAGGACTGAGTTGCAGCCGTGGGCAATGTTAGCAAATGGACCACCATGGACAAAGGCTGGCGTGCCATAGATGGTTTGGACAAGGTTTGGTTTAATAGCGTCCTTCAAAATAAGGGTCAAAGCACCCTCCACCGCCAAATCACGCACGTAGACAGGACTGCGATCGAAACGATAACCGATAACAATATTTGCCAAACGTTCTTTCAAGTCATCGATGTCCGTCGCCAAGCACAAAATCGCCATGATTTCAGAAGCTACGGTAATATCGAATCCATCTTCACGAGGAATACCATTGAGCGGACCACCCAAGCCAACTGTTACTTTACGAAGGGCACGATCGTTGAGGTCCACAACACGTTTCCAGATAATACGACGTTGATCAATCCCAATCACATTCCCCTGATGGATATGGTTATCAATCAAGGCTGAAAGGGCGTTGTTTGCTGTGGTAATGGCATGCATGTCGCCTGTAAAATGCAAATTGATGTCTTCCATTGGCAAAACCTGAGCATAGCCACCACCTGCTGCTCCACCTTTGATTCCCATGACAGGTCCCAAAGAAGGCTCACGGAGGGCAATCATGGTTTTCTTGCTAATTTTAGACAGGGCATCCGCCAGACCAATGGTCACCGTTGACTTGCCTTCACCAGCAGGCGTTGGATTGATAGCCGTCACCAAAATCAGCTTGCCAAGTGGATTTCCCTTGACCGCATTGATTTTATCAAAAGACAATTTTGCCTTGTATTTTCCGTATAGCTCAATATCATCAAAACTGATACCAACTTTTTCAACGATCTCTGTGATAGGCTTCAAGGTTATACTTTGTGCAATGTCAATATCTGTTTTCATGAGACTACCTAATTTCCTTATTTTTTATGGATATTATACCATACTTCAACTTATTTTCGCATATTTTTTATTATTTATTCACCAACGTACGGAATTTTCAGAAAAACTACAGGTTCTCTTACTTAAATAGATACAAATTTTTAAAAACTGTATTCTCATCATATCATAGCTCTACACTTCCGTCTAAGGCTGGTCCTTATATTTTTTATTAGTGTTATCATTTTCCAGTGTCACAGATTTATTAGCAAATGAGTTAGTGCAAACTTTACGAAAAATAGAAATTCTAGTAAAATATGAACATGAAACTATTGATTACATCAGGCGGAACAAGCGAAGCTATCGATCAAGTCCGCGCTATTACAAACCATGCTTCTGGAAATCTTGGAAAAATCATTGCCGAACAAGCCTTGAAACGTGGTCATGAAGTTACTCTTGTGACTACAAGACAGGCTGTTAAACCAAATTCTCAGAAGAATTTAACCATTATCGAAATCACAAATGTTGATAGTTTGAAAGAAACATTAGAACCTTTAGTCAAAACACATCAGGCCCTGATTCATAGCATGGCTGTATCCGATTATACACCTGTTTATATGACTGGTTTAGATGAACTAAGAGCAACTGAAGACATCTCTAATCTACTAAAAAAACAGAATACAGAAAGTAAGATTTCATCCAAGGATGACTACCAAGTTCTTTTCTTGAAAAAAACTCCCAAGGTCATTTCCTATGTAAAAAAATGGAATCCAGCTATCACACTCTTTGGCTTCAAACTATTGGTTAATGTTCCAAAGGAGGAATTATTTGCCGTAGCTCGCCAAAGCATTGAACGAAATGGCGCTGATTATATACTTGCTAATGACTTGAAGGATATTGGAGAAAATCAACACATTGCCTATTTAGTTGATAAAACAAGGGAAATTCAAGCACTGACAAAAGATGAAATTGCTCAGCTCATTTTAAATACCCTAGAAAAAGGAGAACAAAATGGCTAATATCACACTTGCCGTTACTGGCTCTATTTCAGCCTATAAAGCAGCTGACCTAACCAGTCAATTGACCAAGCTCGGTCATCAGGTTACAGTCCTCATGAGTCGCTCTGCTATGGACTTCATCACACCTTTGACTCTCCAATCCTTGTCAAAAAATCTGGTTCACACAGATGTCATGATTGAAGAAAATCCTACTCTTATCAAGCATATCGATATTGCCAAAGAAACAGACTTATTTTTACTTGCCCCTGCTTCTGCCAATACGATAGCTAAATTAGCTAATGGTATGGCTGACAACATTATTACTGCAACAGCTCTGGCTCTGCCAATTGGTACTAAAAAACTGCTGGCACCTGCTATGAATACTAACATGTACCTCAATCCTGCTACCCAGAAAAACCTTCAAACCCTGACAGAATACGGCTTTGAGGAAATCAAACCACGTGAAGCCCTCCTTGCCTGTGGCGATTTTGGAACAGGTGCCCTTGCTGAAGTTGATGTGATTCTTAACAAAGTAATGGAGGTTCTAAATGAAAACAAATAAATCCAGGGATATTGCGACTCTTGCAATATTTCTAACAATCATGATTGTCATTGAAGTGGTCAGTCAGATGATTTTTGCTAATTTTATCTTGCCAATAAAACCGACTATTACCCATATTCCCATCATCATCGCTTCCATTCTTTACGGTCCACGCTTAGGGGCACAACTGGGTGGTTTTATGGGAATAATGAGTATCATTCGGAATAGTATCATCATTTCACCGATGAGTTATGTTTTCTCTCCTTTCGTAGAACATGGAAACTTCAATTCTATCCTGATTGCCTTAGTTCCACGTATTTTAATCGGAGTTACACCATATTTTGTTTATAAATTGATGAAAAACAAAAAGGGGCTCCTACTAGCAGGTCTTACTGGTACCTTGACAAATACAATTTTTGTCTTGACTGGTATCTTCTTCCTATTTTCTAATGTATATGCTGGGGATATAAAATTGTTACTAGCTAGTATCGTCTCATTCAATTCTATTGCAGAATTAACCATCTCCGGTCTCTTAACCATAGCTATCGTTCCAGTTTTACAGAAAGTTCAAAAATAAATATCAGAAAATCATGTGAAAGCGTGATTTTTCTTTTCAAACATGGTATAATGAAAGCGTTTAATAGAAAAATTTTTAAGGAGATATGCGATGACTTATCAAGAAACCTATCAAACATGGCTCGACTTTGCGGACCTTCCAGATTACTTACGTGAAGAATTAGTCGCAATGGATGAAAAAACAAAAGAAGATGCCTTCTATACAAATCTTGAATTTGGTACAGCTGGTATGCGTGGCTATATTGGCGCTGGTACCAACCGCATCAACGTATTCGTAGTCCGTCAAGCTACAGAAGGTTTGGCAAAATTGGTAGAATCAAAAGGTGAAGAAGCTAAAAAACGTGGAGTTGCCATCGCTTACGACTCACGTCACTTCTCTCCAGAATTTGCCTTTGAATCGGCTCAAGTTTTGGCTGCACATGGCATCAAATCTTATGTATTTGAAAGCCTTCGTCCAACTCCTGAGTTGTCATTCGCTGTGCGCCATTACAATGCCATCGCAGGTATCATGGTGACTGCCAGCCACAACCCGAAAGAATTTAACGGCTACAAGGTTTACGGTGAAGACGGCGGACAAATGCCACCAGCTGATGCAGATGCATTGACCAACTTCATCCGTGCCATCGACAATCCATTTACAGTTGAATTGGCTGACCTTGAAGCAAGTAAGGAAAATGGCTTGATTACAGTTCTTGGCGAAGAAACTGACGTTAAATATCTTGAAGAACTCAAAGACCTCAACATCAACCCTGAATTGATTGCTGAATACGGTAAAGACATGAAGATTGTCTACACACCACTTCATGGTACGGGTGAAATGTTGGCTCGTCGTGCCCTTGCACAGGCTGGTTTTGAGTCTGTCCAAGTTGTTGAAGCACAAGCAACTGCTGACCCTGACTTCTCTACTGTCGCTTCACCAAACCCAGAAAGCCAAGCTGCTTTTGCCCTTGCGGAAGAATTGGGCCGTGAAGTCGGTGCAGATGTCCTTCTTGCAACTGACCCAGACGCTGACCGTGTTGGTGTTGAAGTTCGTCAAGCTGACGGTTCATACTGGAACCTTTCTGGTAACCAAATCGGCGCTATCATTGCTAAGTACATCCTTGAAGCCCACAAGCAAGCAGGTACACTTCCAGCAAATGCTGCCCTTGCTAAGTCAATCGTATCCACTGAGTTGGTAACTAAGATTGCTGAAAGCTACGGCGCTACCATGTTCAACGTCTTAACAGGTTTCAAATTCATTGCCGAAAAAATTCAAGAATTTGAAGAAAAACACAACTACACTTACATGTTTGGTTTTGAAGAAAGCTTTGGTTACCTTATCAAGCCATTTGTACGTGATAAAGACGCTATCCAAGCCGTTTTAATCGTTGCTGAGATTGCTGCCTACTACCGTTCACATGGTATGACCTTGGCTGACGGTATCGATGAAATCTTCAAAGAATACGGCTACTTTGCTGAGAAAACAATCTCTGTTACCCTTTCTGGTAAAGACGGTGCGGAGCAAATCAAGGCAATCATGGCTAAATTCCGCGATAACTCACCAGCTCAATTCAACGCAACGGACATCGCAGTCTTTGAAGACTTTGCCCTTCAAACTAAGACAGACAAAGATGGAAACGTTGAAAAACTCACTACTCCTCCATCAGATGTCTTGAAATACACCTTGGCAGATGATTCTTGGTTCGCAGTTCGTCCTTCAGGAACAGAACCGAAAATCAAATTCTACATCGCAACAGTTGGTGAAACACTTGCCGAAGCGGAAGAAAAAATCGCTAATATCGAAAAAGAAATCAACGATTTTGTTGGTTAAGAATTAGAAAGTACAAGCCGTTTCCTCCAGCGACGTCTAAAGACATTCGCTGAACTTCGTTCAAGTTAGTGCTATAATTACTTGACTAAAGCCCGTAACAACGGGCTTTTATCTTGCCATGGCTTCAAGCCAGTTTTTTTCTACGAGAAAAACCAGAAGCGAACTCTGTTCGCATCAGTCGTAGAGGTTAGATTTGGAGTGTAAAACACGAATTGCTGAGATTTGCCTTGCAAATCCTATCTCCAACCTTTAACCTCGCTTTTCCCTTTCTAGGCTCGGGCTGAAACAGTTCTCCGAACTGTTTCACTCCACTGGACTGTTAAACCCAATCATCTACTGCGCTGAGATATTGACACGGACTCTGAGATACTCAATATACAATTGCTCAAAACTCCTCTCCAAATCAGCAATCATCACTTGTTGAAAATCCAAACAAAGCCTTGACTATGACGACAATGCCCAGCAGATAACAAATCGTAAATATAAAAAACAGAAATGCACCCATAAATATTCTCATTCAGTGGCGAGAAGGATTACTCAGCAACCTATCCTCTCACGATTTCTAATAATTTTTCATAGGAATCAACCACATCATAAATCCTATCATCTGCAATCAATCCTTTTTCCTTCAAGGCTTTAAAGTGGGCCTTAGCACACTCAATCTTAGCCAACTCTGCCCCCTTCAATTGCAAGGTTGACATAGAACCCTTGGTTTCAGCTACGAAGTAGACATGCTTGACCGAACCATCTCGGAAGGCAATAGCCCAGTCTGGATTGTAATCACCCAGCGGCGTAGAAATCTTAAACTTGCTAGGCAATTTGGCATAGACCATGACATCGTCAAATCGCTCCAAGTCCTCTTTGAACTTCCTCTCCGTTCCAGAATCAACCTTCACATAATTATAAACGCCCTTCTCAGACTTGAGCATATTGGCATCTGACACCTTACCACTCAAAGGATTGTCCGTAAAAATGGAACTATCAAAAGTTTCCTCTAGGATATTGTAGCGGATATGCTCAATCACCTGACTCGCCTTTTGCTCATTGATGAGTCTGCTAGCTTGTTGAATAAATGCCTCAGGGTTATAGGCAAACACGTCAAACTTGCTTGGTGAGATCTGTTTCAAGATATTGGCAACTGTTTTCCGCTTCAACTCCGTGCGACTGGCGATTTCTCCTAGCAAATCATAGCGGAGTTGAATAGATGACTTGTCTAACTCAGCCTGTCGCTTGCCGTCCTTATTGACCTTGAAATCCAAACCTTGTTCAGCCTTCATTTCTCTTGCTTCTGCCTCTGTAATCATATAGCTTGGCTTTTTAACAAAGAGGGCTTCATTTAGAGCCTTAACGGACTTTTCAATCAACTCCTCATCATCAAACTCCACATAGTAGGTGGACTTGTGATGAATACTTTCCCACAAACGCTTAAACTCTTGGCGATTGTAGTTATCAGGGTTGATTTCTCTGGCAAAAACCACTTCCGAATCATTTTCACGTTCAATCTTGTAACGATTGGCATCATAAATCGTTTCTAGAATATCTTTTACAGCCACTTCATAACCTGCCAGATTTTCAGATAGAGTAAACTGACTTGTTTCCTTTTGTTCAAAATAGGTAGCGGTCAGATTCCCCTTGCTGTCAATATAATCTTGCTTAATCAACTGGTATTCAATCTCTTTTGCAATTTCTTGAGTGACAGCTAGTTTTTGACCAGCTTCATTTTCCAAGATCTTATCGACAAAAAGGTCCACTTCCACTTTGCTTGGTCGGTCAGCCAAGATTTCCTTGAGTTCCCTTTGCAAGTTCTTGGCAAAATCTTCATAGCTTTCATTGGCGATGACGGTCAACTTGTTAATATTATGAACATCAGCTCCTAAAAGCTCCTCATCCTGACGAACACCTTTTTGGTCAACAGCAAGGCGCATCCCACGACCAATCTTTTGCCGTTTTTCCGTTTCTGTACCAGTATTTTTCAAGGTACAAATTTGGAAAACATTGGGATTGTCCCAACCTTCTTTGAGGGCTGAGTGGGAGAAGACAAAGCGAACAGGTTCCTCAAAAGAAAGCAGACGCTCCTTGTCTTTCATTATCAAATCATAGGCATCCTTATCGTTGGACTGGTTATTTTTCTTCTCTGTAGCAGACTTATAGTCCACAAACTTGGCCTTATCCGATTTTTTTACCTTATCAACGGAGAAATAACCTGCGTGAACAGAATTGCCTTCTTGGTGCTTGTTGAGATAATGCCAATAATTTGTACCATGAAGATTTGGATCAGCCAACAAAGCCTTGATCTGTGCTTCGTATTCTTCTTCAAAAATCTGGGCATAGGTTCCATTGTAGGCTTCATTTTGCTCATCATAGCACTTATATTTGGTAACTTCATCGATGAAGAAAAGAGACAAGACCTTGATACCTCGTTTGTAAAGGCGTTCTTCTTTTTGCAAGTGACTGGCAATGGTTTCTATTATCTGAATGCGACGAATATCATCCTCATTGGTTTCCCCAATCACTTCACCCACATAGAGTTTGCGATTGGCACCGATTTGAATAGAATTTTCACCTTCACGCGCATCAAAATGGCTCAAAGTCCAACCGTCTTGATAGGCTGGTAGGTTGCCTGACTCTTCAAAGAGGGCAAAATTTTGCTCAACCAATTTGGTCACACGCTTGACATTACCTGACTTGGTCCGCACTTCAAACTCAATCCGAGCCTTAGGAGACCCTGATTTTTGCGGAACTAGTTCTTGCAGATAAAGGTAGCCTTGTGTTCCTGTGGTTGCTGTCTGCTCCACTGTCTTAACGGCAATCTTCTTGACCAACTTTTTATTGTAGGCGTCCAGGGCATCCAGACGATAAATCATATCGTGCTTGTCCTTATGAGTGGCTGAATAGCGGAGAGTAAATAGGGGCTTGAAGTCCTCCAAGCGTTCTTTTGTCTTTTTCCCCTCAACCGACTGAGGCTCATCGATAATCAAAATAGGATTGGTCGCCGCAATGACATCAATCGGCTTTCTCCAGCGGAAACTTTCCTGCTCGGTGTGAATACGACGGGCATCTGCTCCAGTGGCATTAAAGGCTTGCGAATTGATAATCATCACCTGAATGTCCGAGGAGTTTGCAAACTTGTCCAGCTCGCCCAGACGGCTAGAATCATAGACAAAATAGCGTGGCTTCTTGCCATACTCCATCTGGAAATGGTCCGCCATGATTTCAAAGGACTTGAGCACTCCCTCACGAATAGCAATGCTCGGCACCACGATGATAAACTTGAGCCAACCATACTGCTTATTGAGCTCCATCAGGGTACGGATATAGGTGTAGGTCTTCCCTGTCCCCGTCTCCATCTCAATAGTCAAATTGTAAGACGGACGACCATCCACTTTTTGAATAGACAAGTTTTCAGATGGTTTAAGGCCATAGCTGAGCTGCTTAGCTCGAACCTGCTGGCTGACAGTGTCCTGCGAAAGCTGAATGGGAGCATTGCGGAAACCGATAAAATTCATGTCCAGTTCCGCACCCATTCCCTGACCTTTATCCATGTGGTAATCAAAACCGCTATGTTTGCCCTGACCAGCAAAAACATCCACAACAGAGGCCACCGCATCTAACTGAAATTGCTGCTGCTTAAATTGAAGTTTCATCTCCTACACCACCTTCACTTTGGTATTTGGTGCTTCCTCTTTGAAGATTTGGCCTAGGTTGATTTTTGCTGCGGAGTTGGCAAAAGATTCGTCCTTGAAGACAGCACGGAGTGGTTCTTCTTTGGCGATTTGACGGAGGACGCTTTCTGAAATCTCATCTGCAAAGCAAGCAATCAAGGCACCGTCTGCCACATTGTAAACATCTGTATCGTCAATTTGAGTTTTCGTGATTGAAAGCGACAACTCCATACCCCAAGTCAGCATAATTTGGAAGAGTAAGTCAAGATCTGTTCGACCGTCTTTGATGTTGGAAACACTGTCAAATAGGCTTTCTTGGCTAAAGCTATCTGGTGTTTGGCTGACATCTTTGAAGTTGGAAGTGTCCAGCTTGTAAGCTCGAAAGCCAAAGTCTTGCTTGCCAACTGTTTCTGGATGTTCTTCCTGAATCTTTTTAGCAGCCCGACGGATTCGCACACGAGAAATTTGGTCAATGGTTTCATAGCCCGCTTCTTTAGCAGCCGACTTGTCTGCTACATGCTCGTCCAGCGTACAGAGAATATACTTACGATTACCACCGTCTTCAGCGTTCAACTGCATAACGGCATCAGCAGTAGTTGCAGAACCAGCGAAGAAGTCGAGGATTAGCATCTGTTTTCTATTATGAGTCTGTACAATCTGCTTTATTAAATCTGTCGGTTTAGGATAGGAAAATAACTCATCAATTCCTAAATCTTCCAAACGATTCTTTCCCTCTTCTGATAATACTTTTATTATTGAGTATAGCTTAGAAGTTGCTTCTGAAACTGGGGTCAAGCTATATAAAATATGTTTCCCATTTTCTCTTTCTTCTAAAAAGATCTCCCCCGCTGAAAGTCTATTATCAATTTCGTCTTTTATTTTTTGCCCTTTTACTTCTAAAGCATCTTCATAATAAAGTCGTCTTTCTGTTCCTTTTTCATACTTCCCAAATTGTTTTCGATATATGTCATCATTCTTTAGATAATCTATACCATTCTTTGAAATGATTTTTCCCTGAATAACTTTGGGTTTGACTAACGGAGATAGAAATTCTATTCTTCTTGCATAAACATGAATGACGTCATGTCCTTTTACTACAAATTTTGCCTGTCCTCCTCCCTTAGCTCTTTGATGAATAAGAGAGCCGACAAAATTCTCCTCCCCAAATATCTCATCACAGATAGCTTTGAGGTTGGCTTGCTCGTTGTCGTCAATGGAGATAAAGATAACACCACTGTCTTTGAGAAGGTTTCGGGCAAGGACTAGACGGGGATACATCATATTAAGCCAGTCGGAGTGATAGCGGGCGGAGGATTTTTCATTCTTGGTCAAGCCCACTCGTTGCAAACCATCCTCATCTCGCAGGTCCATTTCATCTGCCAGTTCTTCCTCACTCATCTGGAATTTATCCGAGTAGACAAAGTCCTTCCCTGTATTGTAAGGTGGGTCAATGTAAACCATGTCAATCTTGCCCAGATAAGACTCCTGTAAGACCTTGAGGACTTCAAGGTTATCCCCTGTTATAAAGATATTTTCAGACTTGTCAAAATCAACACTTTCCTCAAGATCTGGTCGGAGGGTCTTGTGGGTCGGTTTACCAGCCTCGGCAATCGCTCCACGTTTGCCGACCCAGGTAAACTCATAGGACTCCCGCCCCTCTACAATATCTCTTGAAAGGAATTGTCGTAGCTTTTCAAAGTCAATAGCTGGACGCAACCTGCCATTTTCATCACTACTTTCTGTCAGAACCTCAGGAAAAAGCTGACCAATTTTTGTAATATTGTCTGATAAAACATCTTTTGAAGTTAGGTCTAGCTTTTCAACTTGAGTGTATTCTCCAAGCTTCTGCTCTGCTCTGCTCTGCTCTGCTCATGGTATTCTCCTTTTCTTAGGCTGTCAAGCCGTTTTTGATGATGTAGATAAAAAATTGTCAAACGATTTTAGTTTGTGATATAGTGAGTGTGAAAAAGGGCTTGAGCTCCAACCCAATCCGCCGTGTTCGTTTCCTTCTGTTTTTTGGAGAAACGACCTCAAACAGTCTCCCAGACTGTTTGAGCATTTTAAAGACTGGACGAATGAAGATTACAGTCAACCTGCTAGTTCACTCTGTCAAAGTTTCATAGCAGTTGGCTGTCTTTTATTTTTTACGATTGTTAAAAATAAATGTCAGTAGCACAATTAGTAACGTGCCAAACTGAAACATCAGCCCGAGAGCCTCTGCGGCAGACATTAGTTAGAGTAAAATCAATAGAAATGTTGATTGTCTTTGGTATTAACGTGAGATTTTTGAAACGATATTTTTCAAAAATCGAATTAGTGCAACTTTTAGCCAAAATGACTAGATTTTGGCGTTTTTTTATGAGAAAGTTTTGCTTTCCACCAAAAATAAAGTTGCCACCTCCCAAAATAGATTTCCACCCCGCTTTCGGAACTTTTCTACTGTTCTATTCTACCATATTTTCCACAGATTTTACTGTGGATTTTTTGAACCTGTATTCACTTGTGAAGGACTTTTATCTAAGAGATGGTATATCACCTTTAGTAGTGATTTTCTCCCCCCTCACCCTTCTCTCCATCTCCTCCATATCATAGTCAAATAGGAGGTCATGGCAGTCTGTAAAGAGCTCCAAACGTTTGTCATCATCTAAAACAGCAATATCAACTCCCCGATCATCGTAGCAATGATAGATGATATTGTCCTGACTAGATAGAAAGAGAACTGAACTTGATAGATAGTTAAAACCTCCATGGTCGGCTTTGACAATCTCCCTCAACAAAGCGTTCAGGTCTTGGTCGGTAACTGGGAAAAGATAGCGCTCAAAGACTAGCACATCTCCCGTCCAATCCTCCACTTCTATCAACTCAGGCTCAGGAACCTTGTCGAAGTTAAATTTCGATGAAAAATGCCAGAGGTAGGTGTCTATATCCCTATCTTCCTGTCGAAGGAGCGAAAGGAGCACATAGTCGTATTCTGAACTAGCCTGCTCAAAAAGTTCTACTGCACGTGCATAGGCTCTTTCAAGATAGATTGCTCTTGGTAATTCTTCTACTTCGTCTGCAGGCCCAATTTCAAATCTAAGCGCAAGAGGTGTCCCGTAAAAAAATGGCCCCACTAATTGATTATCTTTCAGTTGGAAGGACTTCAGCCATTGATTCAATTCCATACACTATTCTCCTTATATAGCTTTGTACTATTCTACCATATACTAGGAAATTAGGTCTAGTCTTCTTTGGAAAAATATGGTAGAATAGTGAACTAGTAAAGTATATTATAAAAAGGAGGTCCCATGAAAACCGAATTTATTAATGAGAAAGCTCAATCAGCTTTCAATCTCAACATCCTCACCTCTCCTATTGTAGCTACTATTTTGTTGATAGTGGGAGATTCACTAGGAGCGGTTATTCTTACTCCAGTAACCTTTTTACTCCCAATTAGCGAAACCCTTTCTGTAAGTTTTGAACTGTTCGCCTTCGCTTTTATCAGTCTGATGGTCATTTTATGGGCACGGTATATTGAAAAAAGCCCGTGGGCAGGACTTGGTTTTACCAAAAAAGGGGCGGGAAAAGATTTTCTACTAGGTTGGGGAATCGGAGCTGCAATGCTGACCACTTGCACACTCATCATGTGGGGATTAGGCGCGATTGAATTTACAAGCATCCAGCTCTCTACAAAATTAGTCGGAGAATTTATTATCCTTATCCTTGCCTGGTCTATCCAGGGTACGACAGAAGAAATTCTAACAAGAGGATGGATGTTCTCATCACTTTCAGCTAAACACAATATTCCCATTGGTATCATTGTTTCTTCCCTCTTCTTCACATTTCTCCACCTCGGAAACAATGCTATTTCACTCATTCCAATTTTGGATTTAACCCTATTTGCCGTTCTTGCCTGCCTCATTATGCTCAAAACAGGAAACATTTGGGTGATTGGTGGCTTACACGCTGCGTGGAACTGTTTCCAAGGGAATGTTTTTGCTTTCCCAGTCAGCGGCACCGATGCTGGTCAGGCCTTTGTTCAAATCGGTATCACTGGTCCTGAGTGGCTATCTGGTGGAAAGTTTGGTGTAGAAGGCTCCGTCATCAGCTTGCTTGTCCAAGGAATAATGATTTCCTGGTTGGTTTACGACCTCTATTTCAAGCCCAAAACAAGCTCCCTATAATCATAAAAGACTGTTAGCTACTCTTCAGCTGACAGTCTTTGTTTTTTCAATTTTTCGTAGAAAATAGTCCTAGATAAATGATAGTAAGGAGTCACAAAAAAAGATAACAGATGAAGGGTCAATAATTCCCCAATAAACCAACCTAAAAAGGATAAATCTAACCAAATACGTTGCCAATAGTTTCCTTTCATCAAGAAACGACTTTCCCTAAATACAGCCAAGGGACCAGTATAACTAGCATTATCCAAATGGTCATACAAGACAAACACAACCTGTGAGTAGGTATAGTAGACAAAAAGGTAAATAATCATTCCTATCAGGAAAATCGGAGCCCCTATCTTCATTAATTGACTAGGCTGATGAACTGCCAGCTCTGCCATTGCCCCAGGAGATAAGACCATCAAACTACTCATTGTGAAGCCTTTAATAAATAAAGCAGCCCCTAGATTAGCTGGAAGTCCAGCCATAAAAAGAAGCAAGTAATAATAAAGAAAAGTGGTACAGATAGGCTTCTTCCATTCTGTCTTTAGAAATGAAAAACTATCTTTTAAAGAAAACTCCTGTCTATCCCCTCTTAACAATTCCAATAAATGAAAACAGGACAGACCGATGAATAGCTGTAATAGCAGAGCGAAGCCGAACTCACCTAAATAGGTCAAACTGATTGAAGAAACCAATCGCCCTTCCACAAAAGCACTGTTTTGACGGAGCTCTAGAAATGTCAGTAGGCGAAAAATTGTTACTGGTATAGCATAAACAATAGATAGCAAAATGGAGGGCAAAAATAGTAGTGTTGTACCTCTTGTCCGCTCGCGAGTCATCATCGCTCTTGATACTATATCACTCGTCCTCATCACAATTCCCCTCCAATTTTCTCTCCTTATTTATAAAGTCACGTCGCAAATATTCTATCTACATCGGACTACTTTACCATCCTACTATTAGTATAAAACTTTATCCATTAATTTTCCAGAACATCTCTTAAAAACAGGAAAATCCCTCCAAAATACGAAGGGATTCCTAATAATTTATTAATACCATACTCCCTAGGCTACTGTGGATACGTTTCTCCTTTATTATATCTGCATTTATATATATATTATACTATTTTATTTTTAAGTTTTCCATTATTTCTATAAAAAAATTGTACAAAAAATCCCTTCAAATAAAGAAGGGAAATCTATTATTTAGCTTCCGAATAACGATAGCCATAACAGAAATAAATCAAAATTCCAATGACCAAGGATACTCCGAATGCTAACCAAGTATCTAAACTATATTGGAACATAAATGAAAGACAAATGATAATCGAGAGGATAGGCAACAAGGGAACAAGAGGTGTTTTAAATTGTCCATCTTGTGGCAAACCTTCGACTTGACGCAGACGAATAATACCCAGCGCCAGCATGATCAAATAAGCTAAGGTACAGATATTGAGGAAGGAAGCAATACTTGCTAGTGGGAAAATACCTGCACAAACGGCTGCAAAAATCCCCACAAGAATGGTCGCATTTTTAGGAACCTTGCTTGTTTGTGTCAATCGGCTCAATGATTTCGGTAGCAAACCATCACGACTGATGGAATAGACCATTCTCGACAAGGCGTAGGTCATCGAAATACATACTGTAATCAATGTTAGGATTGCTACAATAGAAATATAACTCGCTGCCCAATCCAATCCAACTTCTCGAAGTGCAAAGGCAACCGCATCTGCTACATTCAACTTAGTATAGTGAACCATACCAGTCAAGACTAATGTCACTACGACATAAAGAATTGTTACAATGGATAGAGACAACACGATTCCCTTTGGTACATTCTTCTCAGGTTTTTTCACCTCATCAATCGCTAATGAAATAGACTCAAATCCCAGGAAGGCAAAGAACATGAGAGACGCTCCCGCCATAATTCCCGCCTGTCCACCATAAATGGCACCAAAACCAAAAGGAGAGAAGTTCGACCAGTTTTCTGGTTTGATAAAGA
Organism: Streptococcus sp. 2021WUSS126; assembly: GCF_044427255.1. Taxonomy (NCBI): domain Bacteria; kingdom Bacillati; phylum Bacillota; class Bacilli; order Lactobacillales; family Streptococcaceae; genus Streptococcus; species Streptococcus sp. 2021WUSS126. The sequence goes on from NZ_JAOTGI010000002.1 coordinate 61,484, forward strand.
ATAACCCTACTAAAATAAATAACGCCAACGCTGAAAATTTCAAAACTACCAAGGCTGAATTGAAACGAAGAGCTGCCTTAGAATTAAGCAAGACCACTCCTACTACGAAAATTAAGACGATAACTGGTAAGAGGTCTACATAGGTACCAGCAGCGGGGTTAAAAGTTCCATTCAGAGCTGTCGGCATAGCGATACCAAAATTAGCTAGGAGTCCTTTCAAATAAGCTCCCCAACCAGATGCAACACTCGATACAGCAGTCAAGAATTCCATGATTGTCAGCCAGCCAGCAATCCAGGCAGGAAATTCACCAAAAACCGAGTAGAGATAACCATAGGCACCACCGTTAGTCGGTATACGAGAGGCAAATTCTGCGTAAAACAAGGCTGTTAGTCCGACTGAAATTGCTGCAATAACAATTGAGATGATCAGAGCTGGACCTGCATACTGGGCTGCTGCCAAACCAGTTACCGTAAAGATACCTGTTCCAACCATCGAACCGATACCTAAAAATATCAAATCAACCAAGCCTAAATGCCGGCGCATTTGACTATTGCGACCGACTGCTTGTTTTTTTCTAAATAAACTCACAAAATACTCCTTCAGAATAAGAATATGGATACTTGACAGAACAAGCTACCGATTCCTGTCAGAGAACCTCAACGCCCCATTATACCATAAGTTGAAATATTTCGCATGAGTGATGACAAGCAAAAGAGCAAGGCTGTTCTACCTCACTCTTTCTTATGATTATTCTGGATTAACCTTAAAGTTTTTAAGATAATTTTTCTTATCTAACTGACCGCTAAAGTGATCTCCTACTTTGATAAACGGTAAACGATCTGTACTATCTTCCGTTGCTTTGACTTTATAAATCTTACCCTCAGACTCAATATAGTAGATTGTCGCACCGCCAATTATTTGACTCGCTAAAGCTTCTACTTTTCCACTGATAACCTCAGTCTGTTCACCAACTTCTCCATTTTCAGTCACCGTCAATCCTGAAAGGCTAGAAGCATCCGTTCCTGTGACTTGAGAAATTAAGAGCGCAATATCGTTGTTAACAGTAACCTGTTGATAATCTTCAGCATCAACAAGAGCGTATGATTTAACCAAGCCGGCATCATCTTTCAAGGATACTAAATAGTAAGCTGTATCTGCCAATTTAACCAGGCTTGGATTAGTGGCTTTATAGCCCTTCTCCTGTACTTCACCTTCTGCAGACTTTTGCGCTGCTGTTTCCGTCGCCGAAGCCAATTTGTAGTTGGTAATTTCACGAGTTCTCATATTGACAAGAATGAATCCAAGGTTGGATGAATCAGCAGTTGCTGAAGTGATACCTGTGTAGAGATAAATATCTGAGCCGATAGAAATATAATTATAGCTGTCTGTTGTATTTTTCACACCAGTTTGACTGAAAATGGTATTCCAGAAACCATTTTGATAAGTATAGTGGTCATCTACACGGCTGATAACATTGTCTGCTGAATAAACACGGTCTACCCACTCTGGAATATCTTCCAGACTATACTTCTTACTTTCCCCTGTTACTGCATCCAATACAATAGCGCCAATCGGGTCATTTGATGAAAGTCCAAATTTTGGCTCGTAAATCGTTGCAATATAATATGGATTTCCTTGGTCATCCACTTCGAAGGATGGTTTCCCAAAAATAGTTGTCGGGTATTGCAGGCGAAGATGACGCAAGGTATCATTCAGCAAAAATTCGGAATCTGAATAGTGCATGGCTTTGCTCAACTTGGCAAGTTCTGCCTTCCCTGTTGTCTGATTAACCTTCACGTAGTAACCAATCCCATCTTGATGGTTGCTCAGCCATTTCCAAAAATTCTTATATTCCAAAGGCGATACACGGAATGGTTGCTGACCGATAGTAATCTGGCGATAATCATCCGAAATGCCAAACTGGGAGACCTTGTCAATGGTACCTAGATAAGTATCACCGATTTTTTCGGCTGAGGCACGATCTAAAAGGGCCAATTTGGATATGTCTGTTTCAGGAAAATCTGCTTTAAAATCCGCATCCTTGACGCTTATGACAGCAGCGTAATCCTTAGCACGAAATACACGTGAGTTGATAAGCCCCAGCCCCAACAAAGCCAGGACAACCAATACCCAAATTCGTCCCAACCATTTTAAGTAAGCTGGCAGTTGCGAGGTTTTAATCTGATAGGTATCCACTTGTCTCTGGCGACCGGAAATCTTAGTCACCTTTTGAAAAGCACCTTTGGAGCTGAACATGGAAAGTATGAGCCAAACCAGTCCGACAGATTGAAGGAAAAATATCCAGAAGTCCACACTCAAAATATTTAAAGCAGGCAACTGGTACCAGTAGTAGATTAGCATTTCCAAAACTAGGGCTAACCAGGCAAAAACAAATAATTTTCTTTTCATAATAACCTCCTTGACACAGATTTATTAGTTCTATTGTATCACAATTTTAATGTTATAATACAAGAATTATAAAATTTTTTTCAAGTTTCCATATTCGCCTGCAACTTTTATTTTTGGTATAATGTAAAACAGTAACAGACTAGAAAAGGAAAATTATGAAACTCATTTCTTGGAACATTGATTCTCTTAACGCTGCATTGACTGCAGAATCTCCGCGCGCCCTATTATCACGCGCAGTCATCGATACACTTGTGACAGAAGATGCTGATATTATCGCCATTCAGGAAACAAAATTGTCAGATAAGGGACCGACTAAAAAGCATCTAGAAATTTTGGAAAGCTACTTCCCTGGATATGCCAATACCTGGCGTTCATCTGTAGAACCAGCTCGCAAAGGTTATGCTGGTACGCTCTTCCTCTACAAAAACCATCTAACTCCAACCATTACCTTCCCTGAGATTGGTGCTCCAACAACCATGGATTCTGAAGGGCGTATCATCACGCTAGAATTTGACGATTTCTATGTCACACAAGTTTATACGCCAAATGCTGGTGATGGCTTGAAACGACTTGCTGACCGTCAAATCTGGGATGTACAGTATGCTGACTACTTAGCAAAACTTGATAGCCACAAACCTGTTCTTGCAACAGGTGACTACAACGTTGCTCACAAGGAAATTGACCTTGCTAATCCCGCAAGTAACCGTCAATCTCCAGGATTTACAGATGAAGAACGTCAAGGTTTTACAAATCTTCTAGCAAAAGGTTTTACAGATACCTTCCGCCACTTGCACGGTGATGTTCTCAACGCCTATACTTGGTGGGCACAACGTAGCCGCACCAGTAAAATCAACAACACAGGCTGGAGAATTGATTACTGGCTTGTCAGCGACCGCATCGCCGACAAAGTAAGTAAGTCAGATATGATTGACTCCGGTGCTCGTCAGGACCATACACCAATTGTAATGGAGATTTCATTCTAATAGTGGATATTAATACTCAATGAAAATCAAAATCAGACTAGGCGACGCAGATGCAGATAGAACTGAAGTTCATCAAATCAAGTCAACAACGTCTGATTTTGATTTTCGAAGAGTATAACATGATTTCAATTATCAGATAACAGATATTAAAGGCTTAAAACCCGTAGGTCTATTGCAAGGGTTTTGAGCCTTTATTTCTTATCACTCTACCTTGTTTTAATTTGCTTGATTTGAAAGCGATGTCATTTTATGGTAAAATAAATATATAGATATACATTAAAAGGAGGGATTATGGACCATAAAATTATCGAACGCAAATCTCTAACTGTTTCCTCTGTTGTGAACGGTTTATCTGGATTAGCAGGCATTGCCGTTTATATCATGACTGACCTAAACGCCCTCCTCCTAGACGGAGTCTTTTCTCTGATAGCATTTATTTCGTCCTTAGTTGCAGTTTACATATCGAAAAATAGTCATCGGAAAACCGAGACTTTTCCCCAAGGACTGTATTTTCTAGAACCTCTCTACGCTATCATGAAATCTCTCGCAACTCTACTACTCCTGGTATTTGCTGTACTTGAAACTAGCGCGACAGCCTTTGCTTACTTTGTTCATGGAATCGGTCATCAAATGACTACTGGTCCCGTTCTACCTTATACCATAACCATGTTTTTTGTCTGCATGGGGCTTTACCTATACAACCGCCATATGAGTGCCAAAGTCAATCATCTGTCTACTATCATATTAGCAGAAGCAAAAGGCAACCTTATAGACGGACTCATTTCAGGTGCAATTGGAATTGCAATTCTTCTGCTCTATCTTGTTCCTATCAACTCTTGGTTAGGCTTCCTGCATTATACTGGTGACTTCTTTTTGACACTAGCACTAGCAATCATTTCATTTAAGGAACCTTGGAACTTATTAGTGGCATCTTTCAAGGAACTCGCCAACGGAACGATCCATTTCCCTGAGATACATGATTCTATCTATCAGCTATTGGAGCCTTACTTAAAGGAAGATAGCAATGATGTCGAAATCCATATTTTCAAACAAGGCATGAAGATTCGCGTTAAAATCAATCTCCACAATGTCCATCACGAAATTATCCAAAAACTCTTAGAAGATAAGCCTCAGATGCTCTATCTTTTGAAAAAACATCATGAATATATTTCAATAGAATATGCGCTATAATAAACAAAATCTCGGCTTATAAACCGAGATTTTCGTATTTTGTTCGATAGCCAATCTGTAAGATTTTACCATCCTGAATCAGTAGGGGACGCTTAATCAGCATACCATCATTAGCTAGAAGATTAAGTGCCTGCTCCAAGCTAAGACTATCAAACTTATCTTTCAAGCCTAATTCACGATAGCTATTACCAGAAGTATTAAAATACTTTTTCAATTCTAGTCCTGTCGCCTCCATCCAAGCTTTTAGCTCTTCAGCACTAGGCGGTGTTGACTTAATATCAATAGCCTCAAATTCCAATCCCAAACTCTTCAACTCCGCCTTTGCTGCTCGGCAAGTCGAACATTTTGGATACTCATAAAATAAAATCATCTTTCACCTCAAATTCTGGATTCTCATGTCGCAAGAGCCAGATTTTCTTATCCAGTCCCCCTGCATAACCTGTCAACTGTCCTTTCTGATTGAGAACTCGGTGACAAGGAACAATAATAGAATAAGGATTACGCCCAACTGCACCTCCTACTGCCTGACCAGAACGAAGGCCCAGTTGTTGAGCCAGTTGTCCATAGGTAGTCGTCTGACCAATCGGAATCGTCTTCAATAATTGCCAGACATGCTCTTGGAAATTTGTTCCCACAGCTTCTAATGGAAGGGTTGAAAAGTCCACCTGATCCCCTGAAAAATACTTGTCAAGCACTCGAGCTGTCTGGTCTAAAATGGGATGGGAGGCTAAAATAGCTTTCTCGTTCAAGCCTCGTTCAAAATATTTTTGCCCTTCAAACCAGGCCCCTCTTAATCCCTTATCACTAGCCATTAATGACATGGGCCCAAGTGGACTATGATAGACTTGTTTATACAGCATGATTAGTTTTTATTCTGAATGACACGCACTTTGACAATTGCATCCGTTGCTTCAAATTTAGCAACCAACTGCTCAATTTTCACTTTATCCGCTTCATCCAAATCAAGTAAAGTATAGGCATAGTCACCTTTAGACTTATTGATGATATTATCGATATTGATTCCCAACTCAGATACAGCCGTTGTAATCGTTGCTACCATATTAGGAATATTCTTATTAATCAAGGTAATACGATACGGTGCATCTAGGAATTGTTTCACATTTGGGAAGTTAACTGAGTTGATAATTTCACCCGTCTCCATAAAACGACGAATGGTCTGACCAGCAGCAATGGCACAGTTGAGCTCTGCTTCCTCTGTTGACCCACCAACGTGCGGAAAGACGATAATGTTGTCCTTGTTGAGCACTTCTTCTGTCCCAAAATCCGTGATATAGTTCTTGATAACTCCTGCCTCAATTGCTTCAAACAAATCAGCATTATTAACCAATTCACCGCGGGCAAAATTGATCAAGGTTGTTCCTTTTCTCATTTGACCAAAGCTATCCGCATTGAAGAGTCCTCGTGTCTTATCTGTCAAAGGAACATGAACAGTAATGTAATCCGCATTGGTAAAGATTTCTTTCAAGTCATCCACACGTTTGACATGGCTTGAAATGGTCCATGCAGTTTCTACTGATACATAAGGGTCGTAACCGAGAACATTCATTCCCAAACGGCGGGCATCGTTGGCAATACGCGCACCAATAGCACCAAGTCCGATAACACCAAGAGTCTTACCTGAAATCTCTGTCCCAGCAAACTGCTTCTTACCTGCTTCAACCTGCTTAGGTACATCATCTCCTGACAATGTATTTGCCCACGCCGTCGCTCCGATATAGTCACGTGCTGACAAAAGGATGGAAGCAATGACTGCCTCTTTTACGGCATTGGCATTGGCACCTGGAGTGTTAAAGACAACAATACCTTTCTCTGTTGCCTCTTCGATTGGAATATTGTTAGTCCCTGCACCCGCACGGGCAATAGCTTTTAGATTTTCAGGAAAATCAAATCCATGCAAATTTTCAGATCGAATAATAAAGGCATCTGGATTTGCTGCATGATCTCCGTCAATCTGGAATTTATTGCCTAATTCCTTAAGACCGATTTGATTGATATTGTTAAAAGTACGTACGCTAAATACCATTTATTTTTACCTAAAAAGGCGGAATAGCTACCGCCTTTTCTTTCTTTATTTCATTAATTATTTCCGAGTAACCAGCGGTCGTCTTCACTGATTTCCTGGTAAAGACTCCGCTCGCTCTTGTGCTTGATTTTTTGATAAGCTAGACGTTCTCCATCTATTGGGACTTTACCACAATAGACATAGCCTAATTTTTTTAGAACGTGCTGCATTGTCTTATTCTGCTCGTGGGTATCACAGCGGAAATCCGGTCCTTTTTGGCCTTCAATTAAACCTTGCAAAAAAGTTTGTATGATTCCTTGACCACGAAATTCGTCAGCTGCTGCAATTCTATGAAATGTTGTATATACAGGATGATTGTGCTGCCATTTTCCTTCATATATGGCCTCATATTCTGCTTCTTGACCACGATGAACAGCGGCATAAGCTGCCACCTTACCGTCCACTAGACCAACATAACCTTGGCCAGAAAGAATATCATCAAAGATATTCTCTTTATTTGGATACTCTCCCTGCCATTGATTAATACCAGAGGTTGCTAGAAATGCGCGAGCATCTTCAAGAATATTGACAATAGCCTCCATCTCATTTGGATGTGCTAATCTGATTTCCATTAGGCATTCTCCGCTGCAAATTTTTTCATGAATTCAATCAATTCAACCACACCTTGACGTGGGAAAGCATTATAGAGCGACGCCCGCATCCCACCTACTGAACGGTGACCTTTGATGTTTTTAAAACCTGCTGCTGTTGCTTCTTTGACAAACTTGGCATCCAATTCCTCACTTGGTGAAACAAAAGGAATATTGGCTACTGAACGCTCTTCTTTTTTACGAACAGGATTTGTATAGAAATTAGACTGGTCGATATAGTCATAAAGCAAACTAGATTTTTCACGGTTGATTTTCTCCATCTCATCGACACCACCAATTTCTTTTACCCAGTCAAAGACAAGTTTAGAAATGTAGATAGAGTATGCTGGCGGAGTATTATATAGAGACTCATTTTCAGCTTGAATACGGTAGTCCAACATGCTTGAAAGCATTGGTTGATCATTGAGAAAGTCCTCACGAACAATCACCACAGTTACACCTGCAGGGCCAATATTCTTTTGAGCCCCAGCATAAATCATGGCAAAATCTTCAACATTATAGCGAGCTGCTAAAATATTTGAAGACATGTCAGCAATGACTGGCACACCATTGGTGTCAGGAATATCATAAACTGCTGTTCCTTCAATAGTGTTATTTGTTGTCAAATGCACATATGCTGCACTTGGATCAATATCATTTTTATCGAAGGTTGGCAATTCTGCATAGGTAATATCTTCAGTTGATCCAAGCAAAATTGGTTCAAAGGCAATTGTTTTAGACAGCTTCACAGCCTCAGTATAGGCTTTTTTACCCCATGAGCCACCTACAAGATAGTAGGCTTTCTTGCCTTGAGCGAAGTTGAGGGGAATCATTGTGAATTCCAAAGAAGCTCCACCTTGCAAGAAAATAACCTTGTAATTATCTGGAATGGCCATCAATTCACGAAGCGTTGCTTCAGCACCTTTTATAATATCATCGAAGTCCTTGGAGCGATGCGACATCTCCAAAACGCTCATTCCCGAACCATTGTAGTCCAAGAATTCAGCTTGGGCGCGTTCAAGTACTGGTTTTGGCAATACTGCAGGACCTGCAGAGAAGTTGTAGATTGTCATAAAATCCCTCCATTAAGTTAGTCTGTTCATTATATCACAAATATTCAGACAATTCCATAAAATATGATTATTTTGTAAAAATATTCGGATTTCTTATATTTATTCTACTTTCTAAAACTCCTCTTACTTTTAGCCATAAACGAAGGCGCTTGACTCACAGGGATTTATCAGTTTTCAATGAAAATTTTATGACCAGATTTGACTGTTTGGGGAGTGTCGCCAATTGTTATCTGCATATTAATACTCAATGAAAATCAAAAGTAGCTTAGCTGGGATATAGTTGAAGGCTGGAAGTATAGAGAACTGTGTTCGCGTCATTAAGCCGACGATAGAACTTTGTTACTTTCTCATTTCAAGGTAACAGGCTGAAAAGATTCACTGGAGCTTTTCACTCATCAAGGCTCTTGACAACGGATAATTTTGATTTTCGAAGAGTATAGTTTGCATAAACATACAAAAAACTAGGTCTTAACCTAGTCCATGATATATATCGTATACTTCTTGTTTTTTGAGTTGGTAGCGTTTGGCCACTTCTTTGATAGCCTGATTAGGTTTTATGCCACTTGCAATTTCCCTTTCTACCTCAGCCTTCAAGTCCACTTCGTCAGCAGAAGGATAGACTTCCTCACCAGCACCCTCGACAATAATCAAGCATTCTCCCTTAAGTGGATTTTCTTCCAAATACTCTAGTAATTCGGAAATGCTTCCTCTCTGGTATTCTTCGTATAACTTGGTCAATTCTCGAACAACCGTTACCTGACGATCACCATAAACTGTCAACATATTTTCTAAGGTATCTGCCACACGATATGGAGATTCATAGAAAATTTGCGTCTCAGGATAGGTCTTTTTTTCTTGGAAAAATTCTTTTTGCTGCCCCGCTTTTCTCGGTAAAAATCCATAAAAAATATGTGGCTGGGGTGCCAAACCAGATGCAATCAAGGCTGTAATTCCTGCCGATGCTCCTGGAAGTGCTACAACAGGAATATTTTCCACAATCGCTGCCCGTACCAGGTCATGACCAGGATCTGAAATGGAAGGCAGGCCTGCATCAGAAACTTGCGCAATGGACTGACCAGATTTGAGCCAATCAATCAAAACTGGAATTTTTTCATGGGCATTGTGTTCATGAAAGGATATTTGCTTGGTTTCTACTTCAAAATGTTTGAGTAGGAGGCCTGTGTTTCTCGTATCTTCCGCTGCAATTATATCCACCTCTTTTAAGGTCTGAACAGCTCGGAATGTCATATCCTGTAAGTTTCCAATAGGAGTTGGCACCAGATATAAAGTCCCAAAACTCGTCTGTCCCTTAAATGATTTTTGTACTTTCATCCTAATCTCGATTCAATAATTCTACACAGAACATACAAGGTTCATCATTATCCCTACGTTGACCATAAGAGAAGGTACAAATATGAAAACCATCTTCGTAAATATTCTCCAAATTCTCCTTACCAAAGTTGGAAGATTTATGGCCTGTCTTATCTTCTTTTTCCAAACGTTCGCGCAACTTGGAATTTTCCAAACGGAGGGTCGTATTTTCATCAATAACTCCCTGTAAATGCTTTTTGATAGCATCCACTTCTGCCAACGTGGTTAGAAGATTTTGCGAAAAATCATCTAGGGCATCAAAAATTTCTTTTTTATCCATTATCTCCCTTTCTTTTATTTTACAGAGTTATGTACTCTAGACTATTTTGTAGACTTACGTTTGCCTGCCACATCGTCTTAGCCTTAAGAACAGCATCCATTTTTTCACGTACGTTTGCCGAGTCCATCATTTTCTCAGATAATATCAGACTCAGAAGGTCAAACAAACGTCCCTGCTCAGCTTTTTCCACAGCTAAAGACACTAGGATTCCAACTTGCAAATAAGCACGTGTAGGCTCCACCAAGAGCAAGTCTGTAAATTTCTTTGTCTGTCCCATCAAATCTAAAAAGTTTTTATTTTCTGCTAACTTTTTCGCTTCTTCTTGACTTGAAACCAGTTGAGCTAAGAGATTCGCTTGTGTTTTTAACAAGCCCTCCTCTTCTAACATTCGCTCCATGGCCGGAATATTTTTAGGAAAACCTATAATCTGTGTCCGACTCTTGATAGTAGGAAGGACAGCCTCTTCCTGATTGGTCAATAAGAAGATGTGAATAGCTGACTGAGGTTCTTCAATCACTTTTAGCAAAGAGTTGGCTGCGTTAGCATGCATTTTCTCAGCATCACGAATAATGAAAACCTGCTTATTGGATTCAAATCCAGATTGTGAAAAATTCTTAACTAATTCACGTATCGTATCTGTTTTGATAACATTTCCCTGCGGTGCAATAACAGTAAGATCTGAAAACTCATTTGCTTCAATTAGACGACAAGACCGACACTTCTGACAAGGAAGGACGCCTTCTTTCTCCTGACAAAATAACGATTGACTGAGAAAAATTACCATATCAAAACTAGCAAAGTCACCTGAAAATAGATAGGCATGTGCCAAACGTCTCTGCTCTAAAATTGTCACAAAACGTTGAAATATACTGGGTTGTAAGTTTCTAAGTTCTTCAATCTTCATGTTCTTTCTGCAAACCGTTTCTTAATGACTGCTAGAGCATCTGCAACAACAGCCTCTAGTGGCTGACTGGCATCAATCTTTACCAACCGCTCTGGTTCCTGCTCTAAAATACTAAGATAGCCTTGACGCACCCGTCTATGCATATCTGCTTTTTCCATATCCAAGCGATCCACATCACGGTCAGCATTGCGGGCAATTCGAGCCAGCCCCTCTTCTGTATCAATATCAAAATAGAGAGTTAAATCTGGTTTTAAACCATCTGTTGCAAACTGGTTGAGCCAATGAATGTCATCTATAGCCAAACCCCGTCCAAATCCTTGATAGGCAATAGAGGAATCGATAAAACGATCAATCAAGAGCAATTTCCCCTGTGCCAAGGGGGGAAGAATCTTTTCTTTCAAATGCTGACGTCGTGCTGCAATGAACAATAACAGCTCCGTCTTATCATCCATCGCTGTATTTGCAGGATTCAGAATAATATTGCGAATTTCTTCTGCAATAGCCACTCCACCTGGCTCTCTAGTTGTGACTACTTCTGGCCCCAATTCCTGCAAGGCTGGCAATAACTGTTGCAATACAGTTGTTTTTCCAGCTCCATCTGGGCCTTCAAATGTAATAAAAAAACCGTTTCTCATCTTTCCCTCGCTCTTAGAACCTGTATGCACAGTTCAGCACTTCCATCGAAGGCTAGTTTTTCAACTAGTCTTCGTTAGTTTTTTTCAAAATACAGTCAGTATTCCCTCAAAAAAACTGCCCTGATTAGCGAAAAACTATCTCTTATAGTCGTTTAGTTTACTTTTAGTACTTGCTCCAACGATCTGAGAGATAGTTGGAGCTGTGCGGGGGGTGGGAGTAAAATAGTCCAGTGGACTATTTTAGCCCGAGCCAACTGCTTGGAAGTGAGGGGGAACTCTTTTTAGACCAGTCGAGTTCTTTCCCACTCCCGTTTGAACTTGAAAATAAGGAAACGACGCTTCCTCGCTCGTTGAAGTAATAAAAGAGAAACTAAATGACCATATATACAAGCATTTCACTTGTGAATACTGGTTCTTAGATATTCATTCCATTTTACCAAAAATTAGTCAAAAAATCACTTGAAAATTGACTTGTTTTTAAGGAGAAAATCTTTTAAAATTGATATATACACATATTCGGAGATGCTTATGGTTCGTTTGAAAAATATTTTACTTATTTTGCTTGGTGCAGGGCTATTTGCCTTTGGGCTAAATTATTTAATCATGCCCAATCGTCTATTCGAGGGTGGCGCAACTGGATTGACGCTGATTATTTACTACCTTTTTCATATTCAACCTTGGATAATGAACATTGTGATTAATATTCCATTGTTCATCCTCGGGTGGAAAATACTCGGAAAGAAGACTCTCTATCTCAGTATCTTAGGAACCTTTAGCGTTACCTTTTGGTTGGCCATTTTTGAAAAAATCCATTTTTCAATCAATCTACAACAAGATTTGATACTCGTTAGTATCCTTGGTGGGATTCTTATGGGACTAGGATTAGGAACCATCTTCCGTGCTGGGGGAACGACTGGGGGAAGCGATATTATTGCTCGTATAGGTCATAAATTCCTACCTTACTCCATTGGACAAATCATTCTTGCAGTCGACATCCTCATCCTAACTCTAATTGTTATTGTTTTTAAAGACCTCCGAACAGTTCTATATACTTTAATGATGGTTGCTATTGCTTCCAAGGTTATTGATTTTGTCACGGAGGGCGGATATGGTAGCAAGGGAGTTATGATTGTTTCCCAAAAATCTGACCAATTGGCTCAGGCTATTGATTGTGAAATCGAGCGTGGTGTCACCTTTATCAAAGCACAAGGTTTCTACAGCAAAGCCGATGTCAACATGATTTACTCAGTCATATATAAGAGCCAACTCCAAGAGATGAAGGAGCTTATTCATCGCATTGACCCCCACGCATTTATCACCATTACAGACGCACATGAAGTACTCGGCGAGGGATTTACTTTAGATCGAGATAAAAAACCAATAGAACGCCATTAAATAAAACCTGCAGTTTCACTGAACTGCAGGTTTTATATTATGGATTGGTTTCAAGTGGTTGCTCTGCCTCAGACTGTGCTTCTTTTCCTTGCTCCAGCAAAGCTGCAATAATTTTTTGATCGCGTAGCTTAACAGAATCATTGATAGTCTCTGCAGACCGTACAATAGCTGCTTCCAACTCCCGACGTTTCTGACGCCCTTCATCTATAGCTGCAATAATGCCATTATTTTGGGCAACCAAACTTTCTGCCAATTTGGTAACAGATGCTACTGAAAGGGTCGGATTCTGAGCTGTGCGTTCCATCATCGGGATGGCTTCTTTTGATGTATCCGCAAGCATTTGAAGGGCAGCATTATTAGCATTGACAATCGCATCTGCCGTCTGGCTAGACTTGATAGATTGTTGTAAGATGCCCAACTGTGCAATGGACAATTTCATTGTTGGAATAGTATTGCGACGTAACATCCCAAGGCGCTGTTTCATATCCGAAGAAACCTTGACCAGATTACGCATCTGCGGTGTCGTTGTCCACGCGACATATAAGCGACTCATATACTCAGAATGTTGTTGTTCGAGGATATTAGCAACCTCTGTTACACGTGCCAACTTCTCAGAAGCTACTTGATAATCGACTGTAGTCGGTACTAAAGTTGCGAGGTTTTCTTGTGCCAATTTTGCACGCTCTGCAGCTTCCTGACCAGTCGCTTCAATAAAGGCGATGACCCCAACCAAATTCTCGATAGACTTGGTATTATTTTCAATCAAAAGCTCTGCAGAAACAATATTGCGCGCCAACACCTCTTCCTGCTTGACCACACTGGCTGCCATGCTATCCATTTTCTTTTCAATGGTCTGCGAATCAAAGTAAAATTCCTGCAAATCATTTTTGGTCTGCTTGAACAGGCGTTGGAAGAAACCTGGTTTCTTTTCTAATTCAGCAGTTGTGGAAATGTCCTTATACTTAGCCACAAAACCATTCAATTCACGGTTGGTATTGGCCAAAAGCTCATCCACCTGTGGAATTTCAATCTTCTTCTGTTCTGACAAAATGTGATTGACCGTGGCATTGACTTCTTCTACCGCTTCCTTACCAAAATCCAAGAGGGCATTTTGATTAGCTAAGAAATTATCCACCAATTGGGGAGCCTTGGCACGAATACCTGTTTGTTGTTCCGGTGTCAACTGTGCCAAGAAAGACACTTTTGAATTATCTCCAGTCGGAGTCGCTTGAATAAGCTCTGTTGTCTTATCTTTGGTTGATAAACTATTATTAGCAATCTGATCAATATCGAAATTAAATCCTGACATCTTCTCTATTCCTCTTCTCTTTTCATCATACGCAGACTGACTTCAAAATCTTTCATATCCGCTTCGTTAAATTGTTTGATGGTATCATCCAAATCCTTATCAAACATTTCCATGGCTGATTTTGCCTGCACCAATCGTTCTTCTGCGTTAAAATAATCTTTCGGTGATTTTTTAATTTTCAAATAGCCCTGTAAAATATCGTTAAACCGACTCATATTGGCCTCATGGATAGCTGTCAATTCTTCCCTCTTATCTGTCGCCTTTTCCAGCTTTTCAAGAATAACAAGATTGTCTCTTTGAATATTACAATAGGTTTCTAGAATTTCAGGAGCTAAATCCGCTATCATGCCTTGTTCATCCATCACAGCATTACCACTAGTAGAAACCTGTGTGTCAGTATTTTTTTCTGTTTTAGCTTCTGGCAGTTTTAAATGATATTTTAGTTGCAAGGTATCTACAACTTCTTTACTTTCATATCCATTCAGATATTTTCCAACTTTTTGATAGAGCTGATCTAATTCAAATAATTGTCCTAACAGTCTGTTTCGCAACTGTAACACAACCTTATCCTCACCCTTTTCCACCAAGAGTTCTTGGTGCTTTTCATAGCCCGAACGAATAGATAGCGCTAATACCTGCAAGCGTTTTATAGAATCTCTATTCAAAAAACGCTGGATAGCCTCTCTCTTGTAAAAATAGCCAATTAAGAGTCCAATGGGCAATAAGATATACCAGAAACTCATGACAAAACCGATTGCCAATAAAACAAGGAGGGCCACAAGTCCTGAATTATTTTTACCATACTTCTTATACTTTTTATATTTGTGCCCCATAGAGCCTCCTCATACATGATATACTTTATTATATCACATTCCCCTAAAATACTAGAATGATAGCTAAAGAAAAAAAAACGAGAAATCTCGGTTTTTAAATATTTTTAGCAACAGTCGGAACCAAGCTATCCACTTGGATACCTGCACCCTCAAAAAGAGTTCGAACTTCTTCAACATCAACTTTTCCGTCAATCTGTACTTCGATGACAACTTTTCCAGACTTGGTAGCAAGTTGCACAGTAGACACAATATTATAATCCTTATCTGCCACCAATCGAATAATTTTTTCTAACTCCCCTGCCTTATTTTCAACAAGGAACCGAGCGCGTACTCCTTCTTCTCCATAACCTGAGACATGAAGAAAAGCTGCAAAAATATCACGATCAGTAATGACTCCATAGAGTTGACCGTTATCAACAACTGGAAGAATCCCCACTTTGTTTTTATACATGAGATAGGCAGCATCTTCAAGACTAGCATAACCTGAGACTGTGATAACATTCTTAATCATCACATCCTTGACCTTAGTCTTATTCAAAAGGTAGTTCATCTCGTAAATAGATAGGCTAGTTGCTTTCGATGGACTAGCTTCTGCGATTGTTCCCTCAGTGACCAAACCAACCAACTTATCATTTTCAATAACAGGCAGACGGTGCAAATCCTGTTCACGCATAATATCTGCAGCGTGTGCAATGGTTGTATCTGGTGAAATATAAACAACTTTACGGGTCATAAAATCTTTAACAGACATAGGACTTCCTCCTTTGGTAAATCATACTTTATTATACCACAAATTCGAAAACGATTTCAATATTTAATGAAAAGAAATGAAAATCAATTTTTAAATTCAAAATATAGACTATTTGAAATACAATGGAGTGAGCAAAACTGCTGACTGAGATAGCTCAAATCTGCTACAATCACAGATTGTTGGCATCTTTCCAATAAGGCAGCAACCTCTTTGAAGTCGTTAACAGAAGCTGGCGTAGTAACATAGTGCAGAATATAGCCAGATAAGGCAGCGAGCACGTGAACTTTGAAACCATCGAACCATAAGTGCATAGGATTTATCATTTTACCTCCTTCACCGTTTCAATCCTCCACTCCTTCCAACCTCGGAAGCGAATAGCTCCTTGCTGGTCGGTGCGATAGACTTGGATATCTCGACTGTCAAAGCGGTCCAAGGTTTCTTGGTGAGGGTGCTTGTAGCGGTTGTTTTCTCCAGCAGATACCAGGGCAATCTTGGCTCCGATATGGTCTAAAAATTCAGGATAGGAAGATCCTTTGGAGCCATGGTGACCAGCTTTGAGGACATCGACAGGCAAGTTGGGATAGGTTTTAATCAAGTCCAACTCCCCCTGCTCCAAGTCCCCTGTAAAGAGAAAATTGGTTTCTAGCAAGCGACCGTAAAGGACAATGGAGTCGTTATTGCCACCGTCTCCTGTCCCGTCCGGATAGAGAACTTCTAAATAGGAGTCAAAAATCGGCAAGCGGTCGCCCACCGCCACCACATGAACTGGGACATTGATTTCTTTCAAGGTGGCTACAAAGTCAGGCACCGTCAGGCTTCCTGGCGACACGTAAATCCGACCAATCTGGACCTGATTCGCCACTTCCAGAACATCGCCCACATGGTCAGCGTCGGTATGGGTCAGGACCAAACTATCAATCCTGTCCACGCCCCGACTATGCAGATAAGGAATCAAGGTTCGCTCTGCATTTGCCTGCGAAGACCGCTCCTGCCACTCCTCCTTAGCCACAAAATCAACCCGACCGCCCACATCAATCAGGACCGTCCGCCCCCGCAAATCCCGCAAAAAGATGCTATCCCCCTGCCCGATATCCACCACCGTCACCTCATTTTCCAGCGGGTGTTTGGTCGTGAAAAATAGCAGAGCGAGGACCAGGCTCAGTCCTAGGAACCATTTCTTTTTCCTGTGGAAATCGTAAAGTAAGAACAGGCTGACCAGCAAAAGCAAGAGAACCAGCCCAGACGGCTTGCCCAGTATCCAAGGTCGCAATCCCAAATCTGCCACCCAGACAATGATTTTTTCCATAAAGACAAAAAATCCGTTGACCCAGGTTACCTTGACAACTGGCGACAGGAGAAAAATGACCGACAAGCCTGGCAAAAGCAGGACATCAAAGACAAAAGAAAAGGCGAAGGTCAGGAGAATGGACAAGGGCTGAAAGGCATAGAAATAGCTCATAAGCACCGGCAAAATTCCAAGAGAAATACTAAGACTTTCCACCGCAGCCTTTTTGACCTGCCCCAAGTCCTCAAAATCAAAGACAGTCAGCAAGAAAGCATAGGTAAAGGTCAGCACTCCTCCTGCTGTCAGTGGAAAGCGGGGCAGCATCAGCAGGCAGACAAAGACCGTCACCGCAAAATTATCCAGCTTCCGCAAGCCTATATTGCCCAAAATTTTCTGGACTAGAGACCGCACCACTGACACCGAAAAGCCTGTCAAACCAGCATAGACAAGAGAAAAGGGAATCTGCAATTTATCCACCGTTTCCTTGGTCAAGCCCAGACGCAGCAAAATCCAACGAAACTTGTCGATGAAAAAGCCCACCTGCATACCAGACAGGGCGAAGAGATGAATGATACCTAGACTGGAATAGAGGTCACTCATCTGGTCAAACTCACTATCCAGCTCCCCAAACAAGAGCCCTGTCATGTAGTGACTCATGGGTGCTGGAAAATTGGTTTTGACATAGACCAAGGCCTGCCTCCGCCAGCTTGACAGCCAGTCAAAAATATTCCAAGACTGGATAGGAACAATCTTCTTAATCGCCGTTAGCTTGACTGTCCGATAGATACCCTGTGTTTTCAGGTAAGCCTGATAGTCAAAGCCGTTAAAATTCCGCTGACCTGCTGGCAGGCTAACCTCTGCTTCCACTTCTAGTTGGACTAGGTCTGTTAGTTGTTGAAAATAAATCTGCTCCTCCTGACTGGCTAATTTGTAGAAAACCTGATAGGTTTGTCCGTCAGTCCGACCCCGAAAGGACAGGCTGTCCCCGTTGACTTCAATCGTATCTAGAATGACCTGCACAGTCGTCACTTGCTCTGAGGCTGACTGGGCTGCCCGCTCCCATTGGACCTTCTGGCATCCGAAAAACAGACCGCACAGGGCTAGAAGCGGCAGCGTTTTGAGGAAGACTGCCTTACCTTGCCGAAACCCAAAGACAGCTAGCAACAAACTCAGCAGGATCATTGTCAAAAGAGAAAAGGCATGGACTGCGAAGTAGGCCGCCACCGCCAAGATGGCTAGGTGGATGGGCTGGCAGGGGAGCTTAGTCAACCGTGACATAAGGCCGGATGCTTTCCATAGTCTTGTCGCCGATGCCCGATACATTGTTGAGGTCGTCCACCGATTTGAAGCCGCCATTGGCCTCACGATAGGCGATAATGTCCGCCGCCCGTTTGGCGCCGATACCCGAAATGGTCTGCAGGTCGGCCTCGGTCGCCGTGTTGAGATTGACCTTACTTTCATTTCCTTCTGGGGATATGGCAGAGCTGGCAGTCGTGCTGGCAACCACCGAGATATATTCGTCCTTACTAGCCACATAGACCACCGCTTCGTCGCTGAGCTTCTGAGCTAGATTGATAGACTTGGGGTCTGCCTGACTGGTCAAGCCGCCAGCTGCCTCAACTGCGTCATTGACACGCGCACCAGCTTCTAATGTGTAGAGCCCTGGCTTTGCTACCGCTCCTTTGACATCAACGACCAGCTGGCTAGACTCCTCACTTACTTCTGTACTGGTTTCCTCGACCAACTCAGAGCTATTAGAGGTTTGTTCGGACTGTGGAAAATCTGTCAGTCCTGTTTGATCTGACTTAGCTGGTTGGCTGAATATTAAGAATGTCGTCAGAAGCAGACCTGCAACTGCTGGCAGAGCAATCTGCCACTTGTATTCTTTAAGCATTTCAATATAAGTTTTAATCGTATCCATAAATTACCTCCACCTATATAGTTCGTAAAAGATACAAAAAACCCGCAAGCTGCGAGTTTCATTTACTTATTTTTTATCCAACTGAGTACTTGGTTGCCAGAAGAAGCTGGCGACATAGCTAAAGGCATAGGTCAGTCCCAAGATAAGAGCAACCAGCAAAAGAACTGGGATACGATAGATATAAGTCAAGATATTTGGCTTTTTCTTGGTTTGGAAGGATGCCGCATGGTCATCTAAGCGTTTGAACTCAGTCTCAATTCGGCTAGTTACTTCTGCTGTACCTGCATCATCCATACGCTTGATGTCCGAAACATCGATAGGATTTCCAAAAGCCACATCGATTCGCTCACCAGCTAAGAGCCCCTTGATAGTCATGGGACCCACATAGGTAGCTGGCATGAGTTTGACCTTGGCTGACTTGGCAATGACCGCCACACCACCTTTGAGCTCAGATGAATGACGACTTCCTGAAGGAAACATGACCAGCGACCGGTCACTTTTTTTCAACATGTTAACTGGATACTTGATGGCTGCCATACCAGGATTTTCACGGTCAATCGGAAAGGCTCCACATTTTGAAATCCACCAGCCAAAACCACGGTCCTTGAAGAGTTCTTTTTTAGCCATAAAGATGAACTGCTTAGGAGCAGCTGCGTAGCCAAGAAAGACTGGATCCCAGAAGGTTTTGTGCGGAGCGATAAGAATATAATTTTCCTCCTGTGGCAAAATCTTCTCTCTATCATGATAGTGAATATTGCCATTGATGGCCCACAACAAGAATGTTAATAGTGTTCGTAGATAAGAATAAAACATAAACTTCTCCTTTTTCAATCCCTCCTATTATAGCACAAATTTGCGTCAGAACGAAATGTCATATACATTCAAATTTACAATCAAAAAGCCTTTATTTACAAAGTCCCGACTTGTAAAAACCACTAGATAGGTTTACAATAGAAGCATGATTAAAATTGAACGTGTAGTAGACATCTTAAAAGCGGATAACAATTTCCGCTATATCATACAGAATAACCAGACTGATAGCACTTGGACGGATGTCCAGTTTGATGCTCTCAGCTATGACAGCCGTTCTGTTAGCCCAACAACCCTCTTTTTTGCCAAGGGTTTGGCCTTTAAGAAAGAATTTCTTGAAAAAGCTATCGAGGCTGGGCTGGCTTTTTACGTGTCTGAAATCGACTATGAGGTCGGCATTCCTGCTATCATCGTCCACGACATTAAGCAGGCTATGAGCCTGATTGCCATGGAATTTCATGGTCATCCCCAGAAACAGCTCAAGCTTCTGGCCTTTACCGGTACCAAAGGTAAGACAACGGCGGCTTATTTTGCTTTTAACATCCTTAAACAGAGCAAGAAACCTGCCATGCTTTCGACCATGAACACCACGCTGGACGGCAAAACCTTCTTCAAGTCCACCTTGACCACGCCTGAAAGCCTGGACCTCTTTGCCATGATGGCGGAGGCGGTCAAGAACGGCATGACTCACTTGATTATGGAGGTGTCCAGCCAGGCTTACTTGGTTAAGCGGGTTTACGGGCTGACCTTTGACGTCGGCGTCTTCCTCAACATCAGCCCCGACCACATTGGCCCCATTGAGCACCCGACTTTTGAGGACTATTTCTATCACAAGCGACTTTTGATGGACAATAGCAGAGCGGTTATTGTCAATGCTGGAATGGACCATTTTGAGGTGGTGAAAGACCAAGTCAGCTCCAAAGACCATGACTTTTATGGACCGACTTCTGAAAACCAGATTAGTCAGTCAGCAGGTTTTGACTTCACAGCGACTGGCAAATTGGCTGGCCATTACGACATCCAGCTCATCGGTGGCTTCAACCAAGAAAATGCCATCGCAGCAGGGCTGGCCTGTCTTCGTTTGGGTGCAAGTCTGGAAGATATTCACACAGGGATTGCCCAAACCAATGTCCCTGGTCGCATGGAAGTCCTGACCCAGCAAAACGGTGCCAAGGTATTCGTGGACTACGCCCATAACGGCGATAGTGTCAAGAAGCTGATTGATGTCGTCTTAGAGCACCAGACAGGCAAGGTCATCCTAATCCTTGGGGCTCCTGGCAATAAGGGAGAAAGTCGCCGCAAAGACTTCGGTCTTCTGCTCAATGACTATCCGCAGGTTGAAATGATCCTGACAGCTGATGACCCCAACCGTGAAGATCCAGCTGCTATCGCTGAACAAATCCGTGCCCACATGACCCGTCCAAGCGACTTTATCTTGGACCGGGAAGAAGCCATTCGCACAGCCATGAACCTGACAAACTCTCCTAAGGATGCTGTCATCATCGCAGGCAAGGGGGCTGACGCCTACCAGATTGTCAATGGCGAAAAGGCCGCCTATGACGGTGATTTGGAAGTAGCAAAACAATATTTGTAACATAGGGTCCTTGTTCACAGACAAGGACTTTTTTATAACGATTCTCATTAAATTAAAATTTTCAGAAAACTCTTTGTTTTGGTAAATTTTTTTGATATAATACTGGTCGGAACAAAATATTAATGAATCATATTCTGGAAAGGAGGAGTTTGTGTCTTCTATTCAAGCGGAAGATATCCAAGTCTCTTACGACAATCGGATTATTATTGATGAATTATCAACAAGTATTCCAAAAGGAAATATAACGACGATCATTGGTGCCAATGGCTGTGGAAAATCGACCTTGCTTAAGGCGTTAACAAGGATTATCCCTGTTCAAGAAGGGGCTATCTATTTAGATGGACAAGCCATTTCACAACTGCCAACCAAGGAAGTCGCAAAAAAATTGGCCCTGCTCCCTCAGGTCTTAGAAGCGACAGAAGGGATTTCCGTCTATGAACTAGTCTCCTATGGTCGCTTTCCGCATCAAAATGGGCTGGGGCATCTCACAGATCAGGATAGAGAGAAAATCAACTGGGCCTTGGAGGTTACTCAGACCGCTCCCTACGCTAGGTTCCCAGTTGATGATTTATCAGGTGGTCAGAGGCAACGTGTGTGGATTGCGATGGCACTTGCCCAAGATACGGATACCATTTTCTTAGATGAACCAACAACCTATCTTGATCTCAATCATCAATTGGAAGTCTTAGAACTTTTAAAAGAACTGAATCAAAGCCGACAGAAAACCATTGTGATGGTCCTTCACGATGTCAATTTATCAGCTCGATTTTCAGATTATATGATTGCCATGAAAGAGGGAGATATTCGCTACCATGGGTCTGTGTCCAATATGATGACAACTGAGATACTGAGGGACATTTTTAGCATTGACCCTCAATTGATGCAGGTTACTGGTCAAGATTACCCTATTTTGCTAACTTACGATTTAAAAAAATAATAAGGAGAAAAAATGAAAAAGTTTTTAGCTATTTTTAGTTTATTTGTTGGGCTGGTTTTCTTAACAGCTTGTTCTACCTCTTCCTCTTCAACAGACGTAGAATTGTCTAGCATGCCAAAGATTGAAGGAATTACTTACCACGGTGACATTCCAAAAAATCCTAAAAAAGTTGTCAACTTTGCTTACTCTTACACAGGCTATCTCTTACAATTAGGAATTGATGTATCTAGCTATAGTCTAGATTTAGAAAAAAATAGTCCGGCATTTGGAGACAAACTAAAGGATGTTCCACAATTGACAACGGCAGATACAGAAGCAATTGCCGCACAAAAACCAGATGTCATTCTAGTATTTGCTGGTGATGATAACTTAGAAACACTGAAAGAAATTGCTCCAGTTATTGAAATCACTTATGGAAAGAGTGACTACCTGAAAATGCTGACAGATGTTGGTCAGATTTTTGGAAAAGAAAAGGAAGCACAAGCCTGGTTAGATCAATGGGATAAGAAAGTTGCTACTGCGAAAGAGGAATTGAAAGGATTGATTGATACAAGTTCAACATTTACTGTCATGGACTTCTTCGATAAAAACATCTTCCTTTACGGTAACAACTTTGGTCGTGGTGGAGAATTAGTCTATCGCGCTCTCGGTTTTGCCGCTCCTGCAAAGGTTCAAGAAGACATCATCAATAAAGAAGGCTGGTTTGGGGTATCTCAAGAAGCTCTTCCAGAATATGTTGGCGACTATGTCCTTGTTAACGTCAATGATAAAACAAAAGAAGCAGCTGCCTCTCTCAAAGAAAGTGATATTTGGAAAAATCTACCTGCTGTAAAGAATGGTCACGTCATCGAGATAGACTATAACCTCTTCTACTTCTCCGATCCGATGTCTTTAGATTTACAAATTGACGCCTTTGTCTCAGAAATTCAAAAACTTCAGTAAAAGGACTGGATATATGAACAAACTAGTAAGTTCTCGTTATCCCAAAACAAAGCCAAAGAATATTTGGCTTGTTTTTTTCATCATCTGTCTTTCTTTCGTAGCTGGAGTCTATCTTAGTTTACGCTTTGGAGCTGTTTCTTATAGCCACCAACAACTGATAGAAACCCTAAAGCATCCACTGACAGATTCTTCCGCTCAGGATGTTATCATCGATTTACGTTTACCTAGAATGGTAGCCGCCATCTTGGTGGGAGCTGCCATGGCTCAAGCTGGGGCAATGATGCAAGGAATTACACGCAATCCGATTGCTGATCCTGGCTTATTAGGAATCAATGCTGGCGCAGGACTGGCTCTCATTGTTGCCTATGCTCTATTCGGTGGTTTGCACTACAGTCAAATTTTATTAATATGTTTACTGGGCTCCTGTCTGGCAGCCGGTCTAGTCTTTGGTCTAGCTTATCAGGTACAAAAAGGCTACAATCAACTGCGGTTAATTTTATCTGGTGCCATGGTAGCAAGTCTATTTTCTGCTATTGGTCAGGCTATTACTATCTACTTTGATTTATCAACTGCAGTGATTGGCTGGCAAGCAGGGGGATTGGTACAGGTAAACTGGAAGATGCTGGCCATCATCGCTCCTCTTATCATCATTGGCCTCATCCTTGCTCAACTCTTTTCACATCAGCTAACCATCCTGAGTCTCAACGAAACCGTTGCTAAAAATCTAGGGCAACGAACCTTACTGATGACCTTGATTTTGTTGGGAATTGTCCTTCTACTCTCAGCTTCTGCGGTAGCTCTTGTGGGCTCACTTTCTTTTGTCGGGCTCATTATTCCTCACTTTATCCGCATGTTTACAGGGAAAAATTACAAGCTACTCTTGCCATTAACTGCCTTTGCAGGGGCTAGTTTCCTCATCTGGGTAGATTTGGTTTGCCGTTCTATCAATCCACCTGTTGAAACTCCCATTAGCGCAGTCATCAGTATCATTGGTCTCCCTTGCTTCCTATGGTTGATTAGAAAGGAGAAACACTTTTGATAAGACATCACAACTCTCTAAAAATATTCACATTCCTACTAATCCTTTTATTTGTCATTTTCCTCCTTTCCTTATCTATCGGCTATAGCAATTCATCCTTTTCGGATCTCATTGACATCATGAGTGGTCGTGCCAGTTCATCGACTCTACTTATCATTGGGCGAATTCGCTTACCTAGAATAATCGCCTCCATTATCGGAGGGGCTTCTCTGGCTTTGGCGGGTTTGTTGCTACAAACATTAACCCGCAATCCTCTGGCAGATTCTGGAATATTAGGAATCAACGCAGGAGCTGGTCTTGTTGTGGCACTATTTGTCGGTCTCTCTTCAAAAATCAGCCCTGTCTTATTGAGTCTCATGCCTCTATTTGCTATGATGGGTGGTGGATTAACCATTTTTCTAGTTTACTGGATTGCACGTAAAAAGCTGTACGGCATCCATCCTGCACGCTTAATTATCACGGGAGTTGGAATTTCGAGCATGTTATCTGGTATCATGGTTAGCATCATCAGCCAATTAGATGACTTTAAGATGGAATACATTGTCCAGTGGCTCAGTGGTCGAGTAAATGGTGGAGATTGGAAAACTATCGCAATCTATACTCCTCTTCTTCTCTTGGTATGGCTGGCAACATTTAGTCGAAGTCGCTCACTCAATATTATGAATCTAAACGACCAGACAGCCATGGCTTTGGGACTCCACTTACAGCGTGAAAGGCGGATTACCTTGGTATTGGCTACCGCCCTAGCCTCTCTTAGTGTCATTTTAGTTGGTAATATCACCTTCGTTGGTCTCATTGCTGGTCACATTGTGCGCAAATGGTTAGGAAATGACCATCGTGTCATCATTCCAGCTACTATGATAATAGGAAGCTTCATTCTACTTCTAGCGGATACCATAGGACGAATACTACTTGTCGGAACAGGCATCCCAACCGGCATCATCGTCTCCCTTATCGGCGCTCCCTATTTTCTGTGGTTACTAAAACAAGAAGGCTAGATGACTCCAGCCTTCTTATTATTTTTCTAGGTAAAGTTCAATATCCTCTTTAAGTTTTAATGGACTAGTCGTTGGTAAATAGCGTTTGACCACACGCCCTTGTCTATCGACCAAAAACTTGGTAAAATTCCACTCGATTCGACCTCCTAATAAGGTCGATTTTTCTTTCTTAAGATAGCGATATAGCGGACTAGCTCCTGCACCGTTCACTTCAATTTTTGCAAAGCGAGGAAAGGTTGTTCCATAAGTCAAACTACAGGTCTGATTGATTTCTTCAGCAGAACCGGGAGCCTGATTTAAAAATTGATTGCAAGGAAAATCGAGCACGACAAAACCCTTTTCTTTATAGCAACCATATAGATCCTGTAGTTCCTTGTATTGAGGTGCCAACCCACAACCTGGTGCCGTATTGACAATCAAAAGCACCTGTCCTTGATAATCAGCCATGGCCTGGTCTGTGCCATCTTGTTTTTGTACTGTAAAATTATAAATGCTCATTATATATCCTCCTCTAGTCAAAATAAGTGAATAAATGTTCCAATTCATTTGGAGTGAGTTGTCTGTATGCACCTCGTTCCAAATCCCCCAGCTCAAAACCACCAAAGGAGATCCGCTTGAGATAAGTGACCTTGACACCATAGGCTAAAAACATCTTTTTGACCTGATGAAACTTACCTTCTGCCAGCTTGATGGTCGCTCTGCTATGGTCCAAAGAAGCCTCCAAGACAGTCAAATCTGCGGGCTGGCAACGAGTGCCGTCCAAAAAGGTAACACCTGAAGCAAAAAATTTTGAAGCATCCTCAGCCAAACATCCATTTACCTCCACATAGTAGACCTTGTCCACATGGTAGCTGGGATGGAGCATACGATAACCGAGCGGACCATTGTTGGTAATGAGGACTAGGCCCTCGGTATCCCTGTCCAAGCGACCGACGGGGTAGAGGCCTTCCCTGCTATCTTGTGGGGAAATCAAGTCGATGACTGTCTGATGCTCCTGGTCTGTCACAGCAGAAACGACTCCTGCTGGTTTGTTGAGTAAATAGTAGACCGAGCCTTTTAGCTCGATTTTTCGCCCTGCCACCTGAATCTCTTGGAGTTCTGGGTCAACAATCTGGCTTAAGCTTTGAGCAGGTCGCCCATCAACAATAATCTGTTGGGACTTAAATAATTTCTTTACCTGCTTGCGGGAGCCAATCTGAGCCGCCTCCATACATTTGTCTAATCTCATGGGACTATTGTATCACAAATCATATGGCTTGACTCTTTTAAAAAAAAAACTTTATAATACTAGTTAGTGATATTTTTTTTTACAAAGGAAATCCATAATAGAATTTCCTATTTTTTCAGTAAGGGAGAAAATTCATGGGACTTTTACAAGATGGCAAATGGGTGGATCAATGGTATGACACCAAGTCAACAGGTGGCAAGTTTGTTCGTACCGTAACACAATTTCGCAACTGGATTACAGCTGATGGACAGGCTGGTCCGACAGGAAAGGGCGGTTTCAAAGCGGAATCTGGTCGTTACCATCTCTACATTTCTTTGGCCTGTCCTTGGGCGAGTCGGACCTTAATCATGCGAAAATTGAAGGGTCTGGAAGACCATATTTCCCTGTCAATCGTACATCCGCACATGTTGGAAAATGGTTGGACTTTTGCGGACGGACCTGGTGTTATCAAGGATTCCCTCTTTAACAGCGACTATCTCTATCAGGTATATTTGAAAGCTGATCCACAGTATTCTGGCCGTGTGACCGTCCCTGTCCTTTGGGATAAGGAAACAAATACCATCGTCAGCAATGAATCTGCTGAAATCATGCGCATGTTTAACTCTGCTTTTAATGATATTACTGGAAATTACGATGACTGCTATCCAGCAAACCTGCAAGCCGATATTGATGCCATGAATGACTTTGTCTATCCAAACATCAACAATGGCGTCTACAAGGCAGGTTTTTCAACCAGCCAGGCAGTCTATGAAAAAGAGGTCAAGAACCTTTTTGCCGCCTTAGATAAATTAGAAGAGCATTTGGCAGACAAGGACTATCTGGTGGGCAATCAACTGACAGAGGCTGATATTCGACTCTTTACCACTTTGGTGCGATTCGATCCTGTTTACTTTGGGCATTTCAAATGCAATATCAAGGTCTTGGTTGATTATCCAAACCTATGGAACTATACCAAACATCTTTACAATCATGCTGGTATTGCAGAAACGGTGGACTTCGACCATATCAAACAACACTACTATGGTAGCCATAAAACTATTAACCCAACAGGTATTGTCCCAGTCGGCCCTGACTTTGACTGGACACTTGAAAACTAAAGGCAAGTAGGTTTTACTAAATTCCTCAAACTTTAGCCTCCGATTCCACTTAATTCCTAGAAGTCTATTTAACTCCTGCAAATCTGGACTCTCTTGTAACCTATAGTAATTATCTTGTAGACGTGTCGCCTTCGTACGTTTTAAGCCTCTTTCACTTCTCTCTGGACTAAAAACAAGTTTTTCTCGGGATTCGTACAAAAAAAGCAAGGAGACTTCCTAATTCAAAGCCTTCTTGCTTTTTATTATAACTGTATCTAACTATTTCAAAAATAAGTTTAAATCTCCCTTATATGTAGCCCATTCGGAAGTTATAAATTCTTTTTTTAGCTGATAATGAACAGGTGCTTGTTGTTCTGTCAAGAATGGGTGGATATACTTATCAAGCTCCAGCCAGCCTTGCCAACCGATGTGAATCGTATCTTGCATAAAATAATCTATCCCCCCCTGCTCCGACAAATCAGCAATATGATTGAAACCTTGACTGGTCAACTGATACTTAATCTTTGCTACTGTTGCCCGATACATATCTTTATTGAGACCAGTGTAGTTCATCCAACGTTCATTAACCGGGGGAATTACAAATAGCACATCAGTCTGATGTTTAGCAAATTCATTCAAAACCAGCTGAAAATCATTGTACTCCGGTGATTGCAGATAAGATATTTTTGTCTGGGATTGTTTGAGTTTTTTGATTTTTGACTGAAGACGATTTCTATAAAACCTATCATCAATTTGGAAATCATTTGATTGAGTAGAACGACTCCCGTCCTCATTAGCCACTTTACTCAAGCGGTCATAGGAAAAAGTCTCTGGAAGTTTCATCGCTTCCGTTTCTACCAATCCTAAATTACTACCAGAATCAGCAAAGCGACTAAATAAGGCATCTTGCTTTTCTAATAAATAGGCTTGCCAGTTCAACTGCTCTCTATCCCATTTTGACAATTCCTTACCTCTAGCTACTTTTTGAAACATTCCTGTCAAACTACAGTCTGATTTAAGCTCTAAGAAACGCTTTGCTGCATATCTATCATAGTCATCCTTAGCACTTGTTTGCAGAAAATGAGTGGCTTGATCACTACTAAAATATTGTTCAAATGCCTTAGATGATGCCCCTTTTGGTGAAAACCATTGAGGAGAAACAACATAGATAGCCTGACTATTTTTTAAATGTTCCCCAATCTGTTGCATGCCAAAATATTGTGTCAGCGAAGCTGCACCACGTTGTCCTAACAAATAGGGAGTATACTCTCTCTGATAAGCATCTGCCAACACTGATGGATGCATACTATCAAAACGTGACCACTCACTTGACCCAAAGAAAGGAACAAAACGATGATTTTTGTCTCCCAGAGCCCTATTTTTCTTATATTTGCTCTTAAAACTAATATAAGACAATGCTACTGCATCTTGTTTTTCTTCTTTGAAATTTGGCCGAGAAGCACTCGGGAAAAACAACAAGGTGAGAATAACTAAAAACGTTGCACAAATCACAGGCCCAAAAATTTGCCACAATTGCTTACGCATGCATCAACTCCACAACACCAGAAATGATTTTGTTAGCTGTATTCCAATCTTCACGACCAAACTCTGAAACTGGAACTGTAATATTAAAACGACTTTCTAACTCCACAATAAGTTCTACAGTCCCCATACTATCTAAAACACCCGCATCAAATAGGTCTTCATCCATCATTTCAGATACATCTTCCATAAATAATTCTTCGATAATATTCAATATTGTTTCTTTTACATCCATTTTATATTCCTTTCTACGATTCATATAATCGTTACCTATTGTCTACTTGAACCACAATTTATCTAAAAATCCTGAAAATATCAAGAAAGAGAACATGACCGTATGGAAGGTCACAAACATACCAGCGAAACTCGTCCAACGATTATCCGGCAGTGGTTCTTGCCCAGCTTTTTTTCGAGCTAAATTAATTGATTTCTTCTTACGAATCCAAGCATCATTGATGATCAACCCCAAAGCATGAAAGAGACCATATGCAATATAATACCATGTTACACCATGCCACAAGCCCATCAAGAGCATATTTAGCAGATAGGCAACATTAGATACCGTATTTCGATTTTTGAAAACCTTATGTTTCAACAAAGTCTTAACCAGACGCATGAAGACGAAATCACGGAACCAAAAAGATAAGCTGATATGCCATCGATTCCAAAATTCCTTAAGATCACGCGATTTGAACGGTTGATCAAAGTTAATTGGGCAGCGAATACCCATAAGATTGGAAATACCTATGGCAAACATGGAATAGCCTGCAAAGTCAAAGAATAATTCAAAGCCATAAAGATACATAACTCCAATAGTAGGTAAGTTAAACCATCCACCTTGATCCAAGACTACTGCCTTTAAAGGCTCCAGTAAAGTATGCCCAATAAAATAGGCTAGAATAAACTTATATAAGAAGCCCATCATAATATAATGCACAGTCTGATCGAGCATATTTAATAACTCAGTTCGCTCAGGAATTTGTTTGTAATCTTCCGTAAACCGTCTATAACGATCAATAGGACCACTCGAAATAGTTGGCATAAATAGCAAAAATCGTAAAAAACTCCCTAAACTAAATTCCGTTAGTAAACCGTCCCGCATTTCAATCACCATTCCGACCGACCGAAACGTTAAATAAGAAATACCTAAAAAACCGAAAATTGCCCCATGCTGACTAAAAGTCGGTGCCAACTTTACCCAAGTCAACGGAAAAACAGCTAAACACACGATTAAATAGAAGACCCAGCTTTGATTTGCCCGTTGACGATAATGTTTGTAGAAAAAAATCAACATTGCCTGCCAAATAATATAGGCCAATAAAGACAGCAATTGCATTGTCTTTGTACCTGTAAACATCAAGACAATGAAGGCTAAACTAACACCTGTTTCATACAAGGGGAAACGTTTTTTAAAAAAGAGTCCTATAAAAATTGGTACTAGCGCTAAGACTAGATAGAAAAAGTACAATGGATTTCCATAAGGCTCTAACTGAGGTAGCTGTTTGAAAAACTCCATCATTGAGCATTCACCTCAGCGATCAACCCCTTAATATCAATCTTCCCATTTGCAGTCAAAGGAAGACTGTCTCGATAAATAAACTTCGAAGGCATCATATAATCCATCATCCGTTCTTTTAACTCCTGCTTAATGACCCTGGTTAACTCCAACTCTCGATCGAACTGCTCCATAATCCCTGCTTTAGGGACAACATAAGCTAACAGATTTTGCACTTTATGGTCAGCATTATAACGTGGAACAGCCACCGCAGCCTCAATGTAGGTTGATTTATTTAAGTGTTGGGCAACTTCTTCCAACTCGATACGATAACCATTATATTTAATTTGGAAATCCATACGTCCGCCATAGAGTAACAGACCTTCATCTGTCATCACACCCAAATCCCCAGTATGATAGGCCTGTAAGCCGTCAAACTGGAAAAATGCCGCCTCGGTTCTCTCAGGATTATTCAAATATCCTTTAGAGACAGCAGGACCTGATACAACGATTTCTCCCTGTTGACCATTCGGTACTACTTGACCATCCTCATCCAAAATAAAAGTTGGCGAGTCTGGTTTGGTATAACCAATCGGCAAACGTTTATAATTCACCAGCATCTCATCAGTGATGGCAACTGCTGATAAGGCGACTGTAGCTTCGGTCGGTCCATAAGCGTTAACAATCACAGCTTTTGGAAAACGTTCGCGGAGCTTCTGAGCTGTTTTTACAGTTAACTCCTCTCCATCAAAATAGAAATGCGTCAAATCTGGTAAATGTTCCCCATCAAACTCACGAGATAGCAAAGCCATATCTACAAATGATGGTGTCGAAGTCCAAATCTTAAATGGCAAAGTTTGAATAGCTGCAAATAAGGTCTTGAAATCCAAAGTCAACTCTTTCGGTAGGGCAAATAAGGTCCCACCAAGGGCAAGCGTCGGAGCCCAATACATAACCGACAAGTCAAACGAATAGGAAGGTTGAGCCAACATTTGTGGTCGCTCTGGTAGCGCAAACTCCTTATCCCTTATCATCCAGTTAGTAAAGCTGAGCAAATTGTCATGCGAAATTTGCACCCCTTTTGGTTTACCCGTCGTCCCAGAAGTGAAGATAATATAGTAGGTATCATCTCCGCTTACAGGATGCATCAACTGATAAGTCGATTTCTTCTCAAAAATGGCTTCAACTTCAGACAAACCAAGCACTGGCAAACTTGTCTCTAGCGGAAAGTCTACTACCGCAAACACCAAACTCGGCTCTGCTATTTCCAGAATGGCTTCAATCCGATCCAAAGCAGAATGACTATCTACAGGGATATACGGATGACCAGCCTTGGTTAAAGCAACAAAGATTGCCAACATCTGGTACTCCTGTCCGCCAAAAACAAGGACAGGAGAGTTTGCTGGTAAATCCAAACTATCAATATGGGCTGCTAAAGAATCTGAATCTGCCTTTAAATCCCCATAACTATACAACTGTCCTAGATGATGGTAAACAGGGTAGTCAGGATTTTCTGTTGCAAAATGCTCTACCCGCTCTAACATGCTGCTAATCATTTTTATACTCTCCTCCTTAAAACTCATTATAGATAAATCCTCCCTGTCCAATGTCTAAATAACTATACAGATACAAAAGTAGTAACAATATAAAAAAATAGAACAGGGTTCTACAGATAAATCGTACAACTGGATGTTGCATGTTCTATCTCCTTCCATCTCTTATTCTTGTGAATTGCTTTAAATACAATGTCTAGTCAATCTTGACTTACTTCGAACTCATTATTCATTAAATGATTAATTTTAAATCAACCTATATTTTACCATAATTTTGTCAATTTATTTCTTTTTTCACTAAAAAATACAAGAATATACCTGTTATACAAAGACTGTATTTTTTATCAATGCAATATAAAAAGTTTAGAACAATTACAATATCCTAAACTTTTCACTCTTTAATTTATCTAAGAAAAATTACAACCGAGACTCAAGAAATATGGAATTCGTGTCAACATCCCATTCGCAAAAAATGTGAGGTCTATTACATAATTTCTTGCACAATCTCTGGTTTAGATGCCTAGATCTTTCCAATATTTCATACGCTTTTCATTTGAATAAAGGCTCACATGAACCACTGTTCTCTATCCATATGAAGTCAACGAAAAATAGAAACCTTAGCTAAAAATATTTTTGACAAAAGTTGTAAAACGATTCCAAAGATCCCAAAACCATGAAGAGTTTTCAGGAGTCTTAGATGGAATTTCAACTGGTCCGGTAATACTTATTCCTTGATTTTTGAGATTGGTATTTTCTGGTAGTTTAGCACGTATTGTATAGTTCTGTGAGTTACTATTTCCAAGTGCTTTTCTCAGTGACTCGTCATCTATTGGTTTGAAACCGCGTGACACAGTCTGATCTACTTCATCAATATTGTCATTTGCGTAGGCGGTTGTGCTAGCAAAAGTTGCAACCGCGAGAGTTGTAATGAGTGTTAAAGCTGCTAGTTTTGAATTAGCTTGTTTCATGAAATGTCTCCTTTTACAAAGTATTAGTTTTTTTAATATGAAGGTTTATAAATTAATTGCGCTAAATATTACAAGATTATGAACATTTGAATAACACTTTAATTATTGACTATTTAAATCCAAATAATCTTTGTATACCAAAACCACGACGTACCCCTTTTTCAATAAATGTTTGGAAAACTGTTTTGAATTTCTTCCATAAGTTCCAAAACCAAGAATCAGATGAATTAGCTGAATCAGCATTCTGACTATGAATAGGTCTCAACCCACTGACCCCATTATTCTCAATAGGAGTATCCTTAGTAAAAGCTGAGTATTCCATTTTCATAAACGTTCCATTTCCAATTGGCTTAAGAGCACCTGATGATTCGACATGATAGTCTTGTGCACCTGCAGTTACGCCACCTGCAGTGCTCATCAGAAGAACAAGAGCCATAGCACACAGACCAACTTTATAACTACGTTTTGTTACAATACGTTTCATTTTTGAAATGTCTCCTTTATACAATATTCGCCCTTTTTTAGACAATGTAGTGCCAGTATAGCACAAAAAAATAATGTAAATCCCAACTTTAGAGAAAGATTAGATAAAAAACCATTAAATTCCAAAAAATAAAAATATTAATATAAAAATCAGGAAATAGGATACGCTCCGTTCAAGAGAACCTTGTCTCGAATAAGCGAAGCAATAAAAAAAGAATATCTCTAAAAAATTTAAAACCCTCTATTTTCACAGAGGGCATACTATTTTGAGTTATATTATTAAAGTTATGAATGTATAGATGAAAAAGATTTTTAAGAGGGCAATATATAGAAAATTAAAAATTTAAGAAAGATTAATGAAGGTATGAAGGATTTGCAAATTTAATTGACTAAATATTACAAGAATATAACTCTAGATAGTAAACATTCTACTTAACACCATCCAACTCCACGACAGAACGCTTCCCAGAATGTTTTTACACTACCCCAAAAAGAATCAAACCATGATTTGGTTTCAGATGGTTTAGTTGTAGAATTATTCACAGGTTTCAAAACTATGCTCCCCTGTGCAAAAGACTCCGCTGGAGCTTCCAACAGCCTATACACTTTGATATCACCTCGGGTTTCGACACTGTAGGTCTCCGTACTTGCATGTGCAGTTGCGCCACCTGCAGTGGTCATTAGCAAGGCCAAAGCCATGGCACTCAAACCAATTTTATAACTACGTTTTGTTACAAGTTGCTTCATTGTTGAAATATCTCCTTTATACGATATTCGTCTCTACAAGTGATAGTATAGCACAAACAGACAACTCAAATTCCAACTTTAGAAAAAGGTTAGATAAAAAACTATAAAACTCCACGATATGGAAATATTAATATAAAGATAAAAAATACACATGCAATGTTTGTGGTTCAAAAAACTTGTCTCGAATAATTGTGATAATAAAGAAAAAATATCTCTAAAATGTTTAAAACCCTCTATTTTCATAGAGGGCATACTAATTCGAGTTATATTATTAAAGTTATGAATGTATAGATGAAAAAGATTTCTAAGAGGGTAATATATAGAAAATTAAATAATTTAAGAAAGTTAGTGAAGTATGAAGGATTTGCAAATTAATTGACTAAATATTACAAGATTATAACTCTATGTTACTTACTAACTTTGAGCCCAGTTAGTCCCACAGAACAACATAATGCATTCCAGAATGTTTTTACACCACCCCAAAATGAACCAAACCATGATTTTTGTACAGAAGGGGCTACTTGAGGCATAGGTGAGTTGATAGACTCTAAGTTGTGAACTCCACCATTTTGAAAACCTTGATTTTGGGCTGGAGTTGCTAGAAGGACACTATCTCCTCGTTCTGAAATATTGCCTGTTGATGTTAGTCGTTGCTCTGCATTTACAACTGCACCACCTGCAGTAGTCATCAGCAATGCAAGTGCCATAGCGCATGCGCCAACTTTATAATTACGTTTTGTTACAATATGTTTCATGATGAAACATCTCCTTTGTATAGATATTTGCTTCCTCCTATCGGAAACGTAGTAACAGTATAGCACAAAAAAATAACTCAAAAACCAACTTTAGAAAAAGATTATATAAAAACCAGAAAACTACCTGAAAAAATAAAAACGTTATACAAAACGTAGAGAAAATGATACTGTTTCGCCTATTTCACTTGTTCCTATCAATTTTCAACATGATAAA
Source organism: Streptococcus sp. 2021WUSS126 (assembly GCF_044427255.1). Taxonomy (NCBI): domain Bacteria; kingdom Bacillati; phylum Bacillota; class Bacilli; order Lactobacillales; family Streptococcaceae; genus Streptococcus; species Streptococcus sp. 2021WUSS126. The sequence continues at coordinate 96,879 of NZ_JAOTGI010000002.1, forward strand.
GGATAGCAATACCTCTTGTTGAAAGTTTCTCTCAAATCCAACTTAATGTTATAATCCATTCAATATATAACAACTGATATGGATTATCAGAATAGCAAAAGGCATGCCCTTAAAAATATAAGTTGCATGCCTTTTCACAATTTTTGTCAAATTCATAATGGGAAAAGAACCTAGATTCATTCAGAAATTATACTTATTGTACTGTTACAACCAACTTTATGTCTAAGAATAATCGTTTACAACATACTACACTAATTTACTTGCTGCGGCTTGGTCGAGGATAAGAACGACATCGTCATGGTTTTGGAGGACGCTTGCTGGGACATCTTCTGTCACAGGACCTTCCACAGTCGCCTTAATGGCATCAGCTTTTTCCTGACCATAAGCCATGAGGACAATGGTCTTGGCTGCCATAATGTTGGCGATGCCCATTGAGATAGCTTGTTTTGGTACATCTTCTGGATTGTCAAAAAAGCGTGCATTGGCTTCAATGGTTGATGGCGCCAAATCAACCAGATGGGTCTGACCATCAAATGGAGCACCTGGTTCGTTGAAACCGATATGGCCGTTGCGTCCGATACCCAAAATTTGGAAATCAACTGGATGTTCAGACAGAATTTTATTGTAACGTTCTGTTTCAGCAGCTACATCTGTCGCCAAACCATTCGGTAAATAAGATTGTTTAAACGGTTTGGCATTGAAAAGATTTTCCTTCATAAAATGGATATAGGATTGGTCGCTCTCCTCACCTAAACCAACATACTCATCCAAGTTTACAGATGTCACATCTGAAAAGTCTAAATCCGACACACGAATCAATCTGTAAAATTCTAACGGACTGGAGCCTGTTGCCAAACCTAATACCTTGGCACCTCCGTTCATTTTTTCTCTCAAAATGTCTAATGCTACAGTTGCTCCTTCAACTTGATTGTTTACTACATGAATTTTCATAACACACCTCTTTGGTCTATACCATTTTGTTTTTTCTTTATTATATGGTATAGACCAATTTTTGTCAAGAATTTATACCTATAGAGTATTAAATAAACACAAATAATTTTAAATCTCTTCCCATCCATCAAGACTAAAGTGTCTAACTATGATATAATACATTTATGACAGATGTGCTTTTTTACTTATTTTTTATTGGTATTCTGTTCTGCCTTACTGGCTATTTTATTTCTAAATCAAAGGTCCTAAAGTTTATTTTCTACCTGATTGGTAGTCTATTGGTGGCTTTGCCATTTGCCCTATTGATTTATTTTACCTATATTTTATTTTAGTCTAAGGAGTGAATATGAATACTGCAGATTTTGATTTTGATTTACCCGAAGAGCTTATCGCTCAAGTTCCCCTTGAAAAGCGCGACAGCTCTAAACTATTGATCCTCGACCGCGAAAAACGGAGCATGGTTGACAGTCACTTTGACCATATCATCGACCAGCTGAATCCCGGTGATGCTCTGGTCATGAACAATACACGTGTTCTGCCTGCCCGTCTCTATGGCTACAAGCCTGAAACCATGGGACATGTTGAGCTTTTGCTTTTGAAAAATACCCAAGGTGATCAGTGGGAAGTGCTTGCCAAACCAGCAAAACGCCTGAAAGTCGGTACCACAGTTGCCTTTGGTGACGGGCGATTAACTGCTACTATCGTAGAAGAATTAGAACACGGTGGAAGAATTGTTGAATTCTCTTATGAAGGTATCTTCCTTGAAGTCTTGGAAAGCCTAGGCGAAATGCCACTTCCACCTTACATTCATGAAAAATTAGAAGACCGTGAACGCTATCAAACAGTTTATGCCAAGGAAAACGGTTCTGCCGCAGCTCCAACTGCTGGACTACATTTCACCCAAGAGTTACTCGAAAAAATCGAAGCTAAAGGAGTGAAACTAGTCTATTTGACTCTTCACGTTGGGCTTGGGACCTTCCGACCAGTCTCTGTTGATAACGTTGATGAGCATGAAATGCACTCGGAATTCTATAACCTATCAGCTGAAGCTGCTCAAACCCTCAATCAGGTCAAAGATAGCGGGGGTCGTATCGTCGCAGTCGGCACGACATCCATCCGCACCCTCGAAACCATCGGTAATAAATTTGATGGCCGTTTGGAAGCTGATTCTGGTTGGACAAATATCTTCATCAAACCTGGCTACACCTTCCGAATCGTTGATGCCTTCTCAACCAATTTCCACCTACCAAAATCTACTTTGGTTATGCTAGTTTCTGCCTTTGCAGGTAGAGAATTTACCTTAGATGCCTATAAACATGCTGTTGAAGAACGCTACCGCTTCTTTAGTTTTGGGGATGCAATGTTCATTCAATAGGCTGTTATCACCAAATTATTCTGAGTTCAGATTTTATTTTCCTTACATCTCAAGGAGGGCCCTATGAACAAGATTGAAAGTCGCCATCAGCTGATCCTGTCTCTAATCATGGAGAAGAAAATACATACCCAGCAGGAATTGCAAGAATTACTAGAGGTCAACGGAGTCTCCGTCACCCAATCTACCCTCTCCCGTGACATCAAGATGCTCAATCTTGTCAAAGTCAACGAAGATGATTCTTCTCACTATGTCATCAACCCCATTGCTCCTACTCGCTGGGAAAAACGACTGCGACTCTATATGGAAGATGCTTTGGTCATGCTAAAACCTATCCAACATCAAGTGGTTCTCAAGACCCTACCTGGATTGGCTAACTCATTCGGTTCTATTTTGGATGCCATGGAGATTCCTCAAATTGTAGCGACCGTCTGCGGTGACGATGTCTGTCTCATCATTTGTGAAGATGTCGAGGGGGCACAAGCTTGCTTCGAGCACTTGAAACAGTTTACTCCACCATTTTTCTTTAGTAAATTATAAAAATTTGTGTTCACAAACAACATACTTAATTTTAAAGATAATTTTTCAAATAAATATCAATAACTTCCCTTTATACTCATAAACGAAAATCTCCCGTAATAAGATTTATTACGGGGGATTTTTAGTAGTTGATAAAAATTATCCTGTTATTCATAGCCTTCTAGTTTACTTTTTGTACAAGGCAATGAGCTACATGCTATACTTGGGTACGGCAAAGCGAGTGAAAGAAAAACTAAATGACTATATCATTACAATTAGAAAGCCCTGAACATTCACTCAAATGGCTATGTTACTCCTCTTTCCTCCGACGAATAGCAGCTGCTAGGCCGATAAGTCCAAGAAGAGTGAATCCAAGACCATCTACTGCGCCTGTATTTGGCAATTCTTTCTTCTGAGAAGCTACTTGCTTGGAATTTGACTGCTCACTGCTTGGTTTTGATACGAGAGATAAAGGTGTGACAGATGGTCCATAGTTTGAGGTTAGGTATCCCTTAAAGGCAGGGCGTGGTTCTGCTTGGACACTTTTTCCTTTAGCAGTAATCAGAGGTAGCTTGCCTTCTGGTAAGGGCTCCGCTTTGACGCTGTCTCCTTTTGCTGTCACAGGAACTAACGCTTCACGCGCTGCTTTTACTTCTGCCAAGTAACCATCAACAAATGCTTGGTTATTTCTACTTAGTTTCCAATCAATCTTGTTCAAGACCTCTTTTAAAGTCGCCACGCTATCTGGTGTATAGGAATTTAAATCAGTAGGAATCTTCCCAACTTCTTCTCGCAAATCTCGGTACTCTGCCAAAAAATAATCAGAATTGTTTTCCGTAAAGCTGTGCAAAAGTTTTTTAATTGAGTCATAGCTGTAAGGCTTGCTTGGGTCATCTGCCCATACCGCAACCATACTACCGATAATGGGTATCTTAGTATTCTCAGATTTCGGTACTTGATCAAACCTTGTAGATTTAGTTCCTCGAAGACCTTGATCAAGGTTATACCATCCCAAACCTTCTGCTTCACGTCCAATAACATAGTACCAAGCATCATTTGTATTAAGAATTTTATGCCCTTTTTCATGAAGGAATTTTGAGGAAGCAACATCATATCCTCCCCAACCTCCTGTCCAGAAAGAAGCAATAATGTCTTTATCAAAAGTACCCGAACTAGTATCGTGGTTATAATAGATACCATCATTGAAAGCCATTGGCTCTAAACCATGCTTCTTGACGATAGCTGCTAAATCATTGGCATATTGAATAAACTTACCATAATCACCTTGTGTCTGAAGAATGTGCCATCCAGAAGCATTTGTAGCATCGTTAGCATACTCATCTAAGCCAATATTGAAAATTTTAGATTTGCCTGCAAAGTAACTAGCATATTTATCAATTAAGGCTTTAGTAAAAGCAACTGCTTGGTCATTTTTTAAATCAACTGTACGTGCAGATGTTTTGCCATTATAACTAAATTTTGGCGATTTTATCCCCAATTCTTCCATTGCTTCTACAATCGCATCCATATGCCCTGGGCTATTGATAGTTGGAATAATGGAAATATTTTTTTCCTTAGCATAAGCAAGGATATCATCCATCTCACTCTGACTTAAGGTTGTACCGTTTGGATCGTCATAATAATGCTTATTACCATTTATTATTGCTTTTCTAACTGCTTCACTGTCATACACCTTATCTCCAACGGTCAAATTCATATCATCTAATAAAAATCTCAGACCATCATTTCCCAATAAGAGGTTCATATCCGTGTAACCATAAGAAGAAATTAAATCAATAATCTCCTTTATCTGATTTACAGAGAAATACTTGCGACCGGCATCGAGTGAAAAGACTTTAGACAAAGCTAGTTTTTCTTGATCAACAATAGGTTTTTCTGGTTCTGCTTCAGGATGAGTAGCTACAAAAGTTACTTTTGCTAACTGAACATCACTGGCTTGCAGACCTTTCTCTGTTCCATCTTCCAACTTATAGGAAATACCTTTGACCGTTGGAAAGACGATCTTCACAAATTTAGTACCTTTTCGAATGTTGCGAATATCAAATGTAGTGCGTGCATAAGCTGGGGTTGCTTCTACGAAATTATCCACTACAGTAACATTCTCTTTATTCCAGCTTTTGCCATCAACAGATGAATACACAGTGAAGTCAATTTCACCGTCTTTTGCATTTATCAAATGTTTGCGAACAGATTTTCCTTCATTAGCCCCTGCTTCTTTATTATAGACAGAATAGTCTTCAAGTGTTTTGTAATAAGTCGTTAAGTGCAAAGCCTCTGGATTAGCAATCTTGTAAACTAGTGCATTTTCGCCATCACCATCAGCATAGAGCCTGCTTGTTTCGTAACGTGGTTGACCTCCATAGTAGAAATTATTTTTGTTTTCATGAGCTGCTTTCCCGTTAGAGACTGTTACGAGGTGACCAAGTTTTTGCTGCGGCTTAATGACATAATCATTAGGCTTGGCATCATCTAGATTATCAAAACGTACCTTACTTTGATCTGCTTTTTGATAAATTCGAACCCAATCAACCAAGTACTCACTATCCTGTTTAGTCATGTTGCGTTTGTAATCAACATCACCAACCCAGCCATCACCAACTTGGGTTTCCAGTATTGGGAACATAGGGCGGGTGTGCATACCATCCCGATCCTTACCACGGTCTGTTTGAAAAACAAATTTTCCATCAATATACCATTTGATGACATCTGGAGTCCATTCGACTTCGTAGACATGGAATTCCTGACTCCAAGCTTCGTAATTCTTATAAGCTGAGCCATCAGATTTTTTATTTTTTGCCAAAATACCAAAATGGTTAGTTGTCCATGCATCCCATGGATTTTGACCAAGGTATTCCAAAACGTCAATTTCGTCATGCCCGGTCTCATCCTGTGCCAACATCCAAATAGCAGGCCAGATTCCCTTAGAGTCATTTACCTTAGCTCGAACAGCCATTCGACCAAATTGGAAAGAATACTTATCTTTAGATTCTAGGCGACCAGAAGACCATGTTACTTTATCTGGTAATTCTTTATCATCATACCGATCGTGCCCAACTGCTTCAACCAAAGCTTTTTTATCCTTATGGTTCGTGCTACGGATAGACAAATAGCTCTTGTCGCCATCTTTTTTGATAGAAACTGCTTTACGATTGTATATAGCCGCATGATTCCACATGCCATCAATAATTTGCCATTTACTTTCATCAATCTTGTCGCCATTAAATTCATCAGACCAGACTAATGTATCGTATTCAGATTTTGGTGGAACGTATTCTGGAGCAGATTCGTCATAAGATTTTCCTCGTCCCATAATCTGAATTTCTGAATAGCGAAGAGGAGTATCATCTACGCGAGTACCTCTAAAGCGAACATAACGCGCTTTAGAGTTCTTCGGAGTTTTAATCGTTATGATCTGTTCCTTGTCAATGGTGAAATTTTCATTCTTATAGATTGTATTATAATTATTACCATCATTATAATCATCATCCAAATCTATCCGGAAATTACGATACTCTCCAGGAGCTAACTGAACCTTGATTTCCTCAATAGTATAGACATTTCTAAATTCATATTGAAGATAGGCCTGGTTCCCTATTGATTCTTGAGTAGTATAATTCTCGTCGAACTTGCCATCGTTAATGGCTTCTGGATTAGTTGGAGCCTTACCATAGAAATATGGTTTTTTCAATTTAGCGAGGTTGACTAGCTCGGTTTGTGGTTCTTCATTCGTACCAGCATCTGCTTCAACCTGCGCAAAGACTTCTATCTCGTTAAAGAGAACGCCATTACTATATCCCTTCCAGGAACTGTTTGTATTTTGGATATAATGCCCCCGTCCCCAAATACGAATATAACGAGCATTGATTGATGTTGGCAATTGGATGACTTGAGGCTGTCCTTTATTTGCAACTGTTTCTTCTACATCTGCCTGTTTGAAAATGACTTCTGTGGTTTCAGGAGAAAAATCTGCACTTGTAGACAATTCCACTTTAACATCTTTAAAAGTAGACACTGCATTATCATAAGTATTACGATGAATTTTTACAATATGGACGGGAACTTCCTTTTCAAAATCATACTGAACGTAAACATGATCCCACTTGGAGTAACCGTTATCTGATTCGCCAGTTTCTTTACCAGCAATGATTTTGGTATTGCTATTGGCATCATCGCTACTACCGTAAGCACTCCCATCTGTAGCTGCATCTGGATTTTTTATAGAAACAGAAGGGACCGTTGATAATTCAGAAACCATCTGATGCTGGCTGTTAGTTACGGGCTTTTTCCCTTCTACCACATTTTTCTCAACTACCTTTGGTTCCTCCTGTTTTTCTTCTGGAGTTGAAGGTTCTGTTTCAGTTGATGGAGTAGCTTCCACAAGTGGTTTTGCTTCAATAGCAGGTGGAGTTTCATTGTTGATTGCTACTGGTTCTCCCTGAGATACCTCCTCTGCTGCAACGGTCTGTCCTGCCCATACCAAAAAACTGGTACAGATGAGAAGCTGACCAAGGATGACTTTTTTCGTAAACTTACTTGTTTCTTTTTTCATTATTTCCTCCTATAAAGTCTGCAAGTTTATCCTACCTATAGCCAAAATAAAGCAGTTTGTAAACCTTTTTAGCCTCGTATAAGACTCAAAATTCAGTTTACTGGTTGATGTGCGATCGCATTTTCTGTCACAAATATAACATGTAAGCGTTTTATTGTAGAATAGTCTAACTTGACTTATTCTATATGCAGATGGGGTCTATTTCTAAAACAGCATATAATAAGTCACACTTTCATATATTTTTGTATACTTCTTGTAAACAGTGACACATTTCTATCTCATCTTTTTAATGGTATTCTTCATAAAAAAAGCCCTCAGATATTTCACTAAGAGCTTTTAAACTGTATTTTAATATTCAATGCTGATAATGGCTATTCCGCAGCTAGGCGATAGACTGCCTCAGCATAAATATCCATTGTTTTATATAAGTCTGCTAATGGCATGCGTTCATTTTCCTGATGCTCTGTTTGTTCTGTATCTGGGAAACATGCACCAAAGGCCACACAGTTTGGCATAGTACGAGCAAAGGTAGCCCCACCTGACGAGATTGGCTCGCTTGTCAAATCTCCTGTCTTATCTTGATAAACAGACATGAGCGTAGATACCAGCTGGCTGTCTAATGGCACATACAAGGAAGCAAGGTAGTCGTACTCTTCATAGGTCAAGCCACATGATTGCGCTTTGGCTTGTAATGTAGAAACTAGGGCTTCTTTATCCGCAGTGACAGGAATACGAATGTCCAAGCGAATTTCTGATTTTTTTGCGCTAATGGTTAGACCTGCAATATTGAAACTGAGTGTCCCTGATGGTTCATCAGTCACATCACCAAAAAGCTTAAATCCTGTGGCATCTTCACCAACTTCATTGACGATAAAGTCCAAGGCTGGATGGCTTTCGAAATGTTCCAAGGCCTTTGCCAAACGAACGATGGCATTGACCCCCTCGGCAGCATCCTTGGCGTGCCGCGAAATACCAAGAACCGTTACTTGATCATCTTTTGTTTCATAATCAAAGCCTAATTGATCTAATTCCGCAATAACTCCCGCTAATAAATGACCAGAATAGCTTGCCTTGGCAGGTACTACGTTATAGGCAGTTCCCGCTTCGATACTCAGACAAGGGTGACCTGGACCATGCAATTTGGCCTGTAGCAATCCTTTTTCAGCATAAGTCAAAGGGAAGGAAGAATCTGGTGCAAAACCCATAGTTGCCACTTCTTCCAACTGATTGTAGCGGTTCATACACCGCCATAAGGTCTCTTCATCTGTTCCAAAAATGAAACGAATCCGTTTGTTAAATTGGACTCCCGCATCAAGAAGTGCTTTTACTGCAAATAAGGCCGCCATCGAAGGACCTTTATCATCCTGAACCCCGCGTCCAATAATATAGTCTCCCTCTACCACAGCCTCAAAAGGTGGCGTCTGCCATTGACTAAGATCACCAGCAGGTACCACATCTAAGTGGCAAAGGATTGCTAATAATTCTTCGCCTTGCCCAATTTCAGCATAGCCATAATAGCCAGCAGGGTCTAAATAAGTTTTAAAACCCATTTTTTCTGTCAATGCCAACGTGTGCTCCAGAACATCCTGAATCGCTTGACCAAATGGCGTATCTGCCTGATGTTCTTGCAAAACAGAAGGAAAAGCAACCAGTTCTTGGATGGCTTGAATACATGCCTCCTGATGCGATGACTGAATAAAACTTGTTCTCATTGTGTCCCCTTTCAACATAATAAGATATGATATATTTTATAGCACTATTCTATCATAAAAGGAAAAACTGAGCCAAATTTTATCTGTATTCGTGATAAAATCTGACCCAGAATTTCGATTAGAAGAATGTCGCAATGACCAAAATAGCTATGGAGGCAATCATGATGCCTACGATTAACTTACCTACAAATTTATACCAAGTACCAATTTCAACACGACCAAGTGCCAAGGCTCCCATTACAATACCTGATGTTGGAGCTACCAAGTTCAAGAGACCTGATGCAGCTTGGAAAGCTGTGATAACCAAGCTCGCTGGTACATTTACAAACTCACCAAGAGGTGCCATGATACCCATAGAAGCCCCTGCAAGACCTGATGAAGATGGAATCAAGAAGGACATTGGTAGGTAGAAGAGATAGGTCAAAATGATGAATACTTGTGAAGACAAACCTTGCAATCCTTCTTCACCCATGTGGAGAATAGTGGCAGTAATCATACCATCGTTCATGATGACTTGAATACCACGCGCGATAGCACAAATCAAGGCTACACTGAAAATATCAGCCGCACCGAACATGAAGGATTTTACCAAACGTTCTTCACTCATACCATAAACTAAACCAACTACAATCCCTGCGATACCAAAGAGCATTGCTCCTTCTGGGAAGTACCAAGTACCAAGAGCAGCTGTTGAAGAACCAATCACTTGACCGATGAATGGAAGACCAATCAACCAATCTTTAAATTGTGTAAAGATAGTCACACCCAAATCTTCCCATGGAATAAAGCTACAAATCATGAGAACAAATGTTAGTACAAATACCCAGAGAACACGTTTTTGAGCTGGTGATAATTCTGCATTCACTTCTTGAGTTGCTGTTACATTAAAGTGTTGCATATCTGCTTCACGCTGTTTGTAAACCAAGGACTTAGTCGGATCGTTTTTCACTTTCTCAGCATAGTTGGCTACAAAGAGAACCCCCATCAAGAGAATAACAACGAAGAAGACAAAGCGCCAAATCATACCGTCCGCAACACTTACACCTGCTGCATCAGAGGCTACAACCGTTGCAAATGGGTTTACAGTAGAAGCCAAACAGCCGATTTGAGACCCTAGCAAGATGATGGCTACACCAGTAATACTGTCAAAACCAACCGCCATCATAACAGGAACAAGGAGCGGGAAGAAAGCCATTGTTTCTTCACCCATACCATAGGTTGAGCCTCCCAAGGCAAACAAAGGCATGAGAATGTAAATCAACATTTTTTCACGACCTTTGAAGCGTTTTACAATAGAAGCAATCCCTACATCAAGTGCACCTGTTTCGTTAACTACACCAAGAAAGGCACCAACCATGATGATGAAGAATGCTACGTTAATCGCTGCTTCAGTCGCACCGTGTCCAAGCATGGCACGAACTGGAGCCATAAAAACATCGTAAATCCCTTGTGGATTTTGAGCAACCTTCTCATAGGTACCAGCCACTAAACGTCCGGCTTCATCAACCTGATACTGACCAGCTGGAATAATCCATGTCATCACTGCCATAAAGGCAATAATGAGCATCAATATTGTATAAGACGAAGGCAATTTAAAGCCTTTTTTCACTTTTTCGCTCATCGCAAAAACCTCCTATAATATTTTTAAAGTTTATCCCCTATTTAAGGGAAATTGTATCCGTAATAACCGTATCAAATATCCACCTATCTTCAAGAGATGTCTATCTCCTTCAGTCTATTATCTGAAATCATTGCTTATAGATAGATACTTGATAGGAAATGGATGAAAGGGGAGGGAGCTTAGAAGCCCAGACCTTCATGTTTCGATTAAAGGGACCCCTTGTAGGACTATCAACACTTCCACTCCCCTAACTCCATCAATAAATAACCCGTCTAGTTTAAAAACTATATTTGCATGCAGAGTACATCAATAAATAGAAGCCTCAACGATACATACAGCTGATTAACCCTTGACAATGATAGTACCGCTATCGGATTCAATCAAAGCGCCTAAGTTTTCTAATGAGGTAATGACTGCTTTTGATTGCGGCTTATTGTTTACAAAAGCAATAGCTGCTTCAACTTTCGGTAGCATGGAACCTGGTGCGAATTGATTTTGTTTGATATATTCTTCCAATTCAGCCACGGTAACTGTTTCTAATTTTTCTTGGTCTGGTTTGTTGTAGTTAACAAAGACATAGTCTACACCGGTCAAGACGATAAACAAGTCTGCATCAACCAATTCTGCCAAACATTGAGAAGCAAAGTCCTTATCGATAACTGCTTCCACACCGGTAAGAGTACCGTCTGTTTCTTGGACAACTGGAATACCTCCACCACCAGCAGCTACGACAACTTCACCTGCATTGAGAAGGGTACGAATGGTACCAATTTCTTTGATTCCTACAGGTTTTGGCGAAGCGACGACTTTGCGCCAGCCACGACCGGCATCTTCTTTGAAGGTTGCACCAGTCTTTTCTGCTTCTGCTTTCGCTTCTTCTTCTGTATAGAATGGCCCAATCGGCTTGGTCAAATTTTCGAAAGCTGGATCATTCTTATCCACGATAACCTGGGTCACAACAGATGCTACATCTTTTTCAATGCCTTCCTTGATCAATTCATTTTCCAAGGCATTTTGCAACCAGAAACCAATCGAACCTTCTGTCATAGCTACCAAACTGTCTAGTGGAAAAGCTGGGTTCTTTTCCGAATCAGCAGCAAGGTTTTGAAGAAGTAAGTTTCCAACCTGAGGACCATTACCATGCGTGATAATAAGGTCATCCCCATTTTTTATCAATTTTACAAGGTGCTTGGCTGTTTGTACCAAGGCCTCTTTTTGTGCTTTAGCCGATGGGTCGGACGATAAAATGGCATTGCCACCCAAGGCTACTACAATTTTACGATTTGCCATATCTCTTGCTTTTTCCTCACTTTCGCGAAATAGTAATCGCTTACACATCTATCCTCAAAATAAGGGGGCTGGGTGCCAGCCCCCGGAGGTTGCGATGACTAGAGAATATACTCAATGAAAATCAAAATCAGACTTGCTCCAAAGGTTCGGGGAACCTTTGGAGGTTGGAAATAAAGCGAGCGAAGTTCGTTTCGACATATGAAGATAGAACTCCGTTCCTTTTATACTTCAAGGGAACAGGCTGAAAACCTCCACTGGAGCTTTTCAGTCATCAAATCGAGGCAACAACGTATGAGTTTGATTTTCGAAGAGTATTACACACGTGGAACAAATGGATCCCCCAAAGTAGCCGCCATCACCGCTTTAATTGTGTGCATACGGTTTTCAGCTTGGTCGAAGTGACGAGCATACTTGCTACGGAATACTTCGTCTGTTACTTCCATTTCTTCTACGCCGAATTTTTCAGCGACATCTTTACCATAAACAGTGTTTGTATCATGGAAAGCAGGCAAGCAGTGTAAGAAGATAAGATTTTCATTATCTGCTTTTTTCACCAATTCCATATTCACTTGGTATGGTTTCAAGAGGGCAACGCGTTCAGCAAATTTATCTTCCTCACCCATTGATACCCAAACGTCTGTATAGAGAACATCTGCGCCTTTGACTGCTTCGTCAGCATTGTCTGTAATGAGAACACGTGCTCCACTTTCTTTCGCAAAACCTTCAGCCAAGGCAACTACTTCTTCTTCTGGGAAGAGTTCTTTTGGAGAGAAGATATGGACATTGACACCAAGGATAGCACCCGTTACCAAAAGTGAGTTAGCAACGTTGTTACGGCCATCACCACAGTAAACCAAAGTCAATCCTTCCAACTTGCCAAAGTTTTCTTTGACAGTCAAGTAGTCAGCTAACATTTGAGTTGGGTGCCATGCATCTGTCAAACCATTCCATACTGGCACACCAGAGAATTCTGCCAATTCTTCCACCATTTTTTGACTGAAACCACGGAATTCAATACCGTCGAACATACGTCCCAAAACTTTAGCAGTATCTTCTGTAGATTCTTTCTTACCAAGTTGGATGTCATTTGCACCAAGATATTCTGGATGGGCACCAAGGTCAATAGATGCTACTGTGAAGGCAGCACGAGTACGTGTTGATGTTTTTTCAAACAAGAGAGCAATATTTTTACCTTCCAAATAACGGTGTGGAATATTGCGTTTTTTCAAATCTTTCAGATGAGCTGAGAAATCAATCAACCATTCCAATTCTGCGCGTGTGAAATCTTTCTCTGCAAGGAAATGTCTGCCTTTAAATACGTTTGTCATTGTCTCTTCTCCTAATGTTTAAATAAATTTTGTCAATGTCTGGCACCATTCTCCATCTTCTTGATAAACTTCAGAAGTTGCTTGGTAGCCGACTGACTCATAAAAAGTCTTTGCAGTTAACTCCGAATGTATATCCAACTGATGAAAGCCTGTTTCACGTGCATAAGCTTCCAAAGAGCTGATAATCATTTTTCCATAGCCTTTTCCACGAAAATTCGGTAGAGTGGCTATTCGGGTTAGACGAGCTTGACCAGGACCGACAGGAAGAAAACGTCCCGTTGAAACAGGCTCTTCACCAATAAAGAGATTGGCGTAAACTCTTCCTTCAGTATCATTCTGGTCAAATTCATCTTCCTTTGCAATGCCACGCTCAAGGACAAATACCTTATAGCGGACATAGATAGAGGCTGCGCGTTGCCATTCTTCCGAACCGATTGTTGTTCGTTCTATACTTGGCATTAGATGTCTTCCCGTTCAAACGGCATTGACATACAACGAGGTCCACCACGACCGCGAACCAATTCGCTTCCGCCAATCTTAATCAAACGAAGCCCTTTGGACTCGAGGATTGCATTGGTAATCGTATTGCGTTTGTAAACAACTACCACACCTGGTGCAATGGTCAATGTATTTGAACCATCATTCCATTGCTCACGACCAGCAGCAACCATATCACCGCCACCACAACGGATCAATTCTACTTTTTCAAGACCAAGGTTCGCAGCCAAAAGTTCTGCCAAGTCACCATGTTCTTCTTCAATATGAAGCGTATCATTTTCATAGGTTACAGAGAAGACGCGAAGGTCACCTTCAATTTCTGGGTGGATAGTAAACTTATCATAGTCAACCATGGTAAATACCGTATCCAAATGCATGAATTTACGGTTGTTAGCAAATTCGAATGCCAATACTTTCTTGAAGCCAACATGCTGTTCAAAGATATTTACCAATAGTTTTTCAATTGATGCAGCATCGGTACGTTGTGAAATACCTACTGCCAAAACATCTTTTGAAAGAACCAATTCGTCCCCACCCTCGATACGAGTAGTTTCTTCACGATTGTAAACCAATGGAACTTTTCCACCATATTCTGGGTGATGAGTGAAGATATATTTACCATACAAGGTTTCACGGTTCCGTGTTTCTGAATACATGTGGTTAAGAGAAACAGCATTACCAATCGTAGCAAATGGATCCCGTGTGAAGTAAAGGTTTGGCATTGGGTCTATTGCAAATGGGTAAGAGGATTCAACCAAATCTGTCAAACCTTTTTCTTCAGCAGGGATTTCCGGCAATTCTGCCTTTTGAACACCGGCCATCGTTTTCTCAACCAGTTCTTGGTTATCTTCAATAGACAACAACAACTTGCGAATTGCCTTCTTAGTCGCCCGACCACGAATGTTAGCTTCTTCGAGATATTCATCAATAAATTGTTCACGAATTTCAGGTGTAACAAGTGACTCAGCAGCTAATTTTTCCAAGTAGAGTACTTCTACCCCCTCATCACGAAGAGCTTGAGCAAAAGCATCATGCTCTTTCTGTGCATCTTCTAAGAATGGAATATCATCGAAAAGTAGGCGTTCTAGGTAGTCAGGCATCAGGTTTTCAATTTCCTTACCTGGTCTGTGTAACATAACTTTTTTCAGCTTACCAATTTCTGAAAAAACATGAATTGGATGGTTTGACATGATCTGTCCTCCTTGTAGATTTATACATGATGGGAAACGAGGAGGACCGTACGCTTTCCTGCCTCTCATTTCCTCTTTACATCCATAGTTTAACAGAGCAAAAAAACAAAAACTTGAAAACGCTCACATTCATTTTGAGAAATTCTTCACATTTTTAACCTTATTTATAAATAATTATCGATTATATCGCCTATATTCTGCATAATTCTTTCCGTTATATCATTATATGAATTTTTATTTTTTTATAAAAAAACAGAAACTTCAATGAGTTTCTGTCAAATTTTCTAAGAAATAATCAATATCTAAATAAGTTAACTGTTTATGGCTATAAGCAATTTTACCATCCTGTTTCAGTTGCTTCAAAACATGGCTAACCGTTTCCCGTGTCGTAGCGGCTAAACGCGAAATCTCTTGAATATGAATTTCAAATGGCAAGGTAGCAAACTGATCGCGCTGGCACATATCCCAATAAAGAAGAGCCAAGGCTTGAACGACTCGATCTGATGCCTTGGAACGCATCGCATTTCGCAAGCGCAACTCTTGAAAACGAAGTACCTTGGATAATTTTTGACAGATATAGGCCATTTGACTAGGATTTATCTTCGACAAGGTTTCAAACAAGACCATCGGCACAATAAAATACTCTAGGTCCGTTATGGCAATAGCAGTATAATGATAAGGTTTGTCCTGAAACATATCTCCAAAAGGAAAGGCACCGCCCTGCCGAATATAGTCCAAATACGTAAAACTATCCGTCTCATCATATTGCTCAATCCGAGCATAGCCCTTATACAATACAAATAGATAATCTCTAGGATCCTCTGCGTAAAAAAAGATTTGTCCCTTAGGAATCTTTCGAAAACGAATATGCTTAGCTAATTGATCAAAGCTATCACGTGTCAAACGTTCAAAAGTTGGATGTGCCCTTAGATAATCATATTGTTCGTTGCTTATCATCAAAACTCCTTTCTAGCTAAAGTATCCTTCTATCTATTTTAACATATATTAACGTTCTATGCTAATCATTACTAAAAAATTCATAAAACAGGATCATTCCTGTGAAGAAGAATGCTATTACAGCTAATACAAAAAACTGGTCCTCTCGAACCAGTCTTAGTATCGTCAAATGAATTAACTTTCAGACAAGGAACTGAGGTGCAAGCAATACTAGAGTACGGCAAGCCGAATGTAACGATGTATCAAAGTTAATTCAAATGACTACAACATTCTATGTATACCTATCTATTCAGTCAATTCATCCGCAATCTTATTGATTTTCCGCAAACGATGGTTGATACCGCTTTTAGTGATCGGTACCGTTAGACTATCCGCCAATTGCTGAATGGAATAATCTGGATGCTGAATTCGCAACTGGGCAATCTCCTGCAAGTCACCTGACAACTGATCTAGACCGATAGTATCCATAATTTTGATAATATTATTAATTGTTTTCATACTAGCATTGACCGTCTTTGCAATGTTAGCAGCTTCCGCATTGGTAGCTCGATTTAGATCATTGCGAGCCTCACGAAGCAATTTAACATTCTCAAATTCTGTCTTTGCCTCTTCTGCTCCAATCACCAAAAGAAAATCCATAATGTCCTCTGCACGTTGCAGATAGGTAATGGTTCCCTTACTTCGCTCAATGACTTTGGCATCCAAAAGAAATTTCTGCATCAGATTGGCCAGGTCATTGGCATGGTCACTATAGACAGAAGCTATTTCAAGCTGGTATTTTCCTTTTTCAGGATCCTTAACAGAGCCTGCCGCTAAAAATGCTCCACGAAGATAGGCTTGACTCCATGAATCATTTTCCAAAACCAAGGGAGAAATTCCCGTCTCTAATCCAAAGAAACTATCAGCCAAATGCAAATCGTTCAATATCTCATTCACGCCGTCTTCTATCAAAACTGCATACACACGATTCTTTTTGAGATTAGGTTTTTGATGATGGCGAATATCAGCCTTAATCTGGTAGAAATGGAGTAACAGTTCATAAATGTGACGGGCAATCTTTGCATTTTCCGTGCTGATAGAAAGAGTCAAACCTGATGAAGCTAAGCCCAAACTACCTGATAATTTGATAATAGCAGATAGCTCGCTCTTATTTTGGCTAGACTGAAGCAGCAATTCTTCCTTTACTTGTACTGTAAAACTCATGGCCGCACCTGCAAAATCTTGAGCAACTCTTCTACCACCAAGTCACCATCATGGAAAGCTCCGCCATTTTCCAAACGAAGAAAATTCGAAGAAATCACACGATTAGCCTGTTTTTGTAAACCTGCAAAATCGTGTTTTACCTGTACCAAGTATTCATCAAACTGATTGCTATTCATATACTCTTGTGGAACTGGCTCAATATTGACCAAAACTGTATCAATAAATTGTTCAGCTAGGTGGGCATTGAGAACCGCCACATGGTCCGCATCTGAGAAAAACTCAGTCTCTCCCCGTTGGGTCATAATGTTACACACATAGGTCACTTCAGCCTTGGTTTCTTTTAGGGCTTTGCCAATGTCAGAAATCATCAGATTCGGCAAGATTGAGGTAAAAAGAGAACCCGGTCCAAGTACAATCATGTCACTTTCCATAATCGTTTCAACTACTTGGCGACTGGCTTTCGGTTCATCATCGTTATAAGAATTTGTCACATAGACATGATCAATCATCCCATTATGCTTGGAAATCTTGCTCTCACCTGCTACCTCGGTCCCATCTGTAAAAATAGCATGAAGGGTCAAGGCCTGTTCGCTAGATGGATAAATCCGCCCTGTCGTATGGAAAAAGCGCGTCAACAACCTCATTGCATTGTAGGTAGAACCCTGCATTTCTGAAATGCCAGCAATGATGAGATTGCCTAGCGGATGACCAGCCAAAGGACCATCTGAATCCGCAAAACGATACTGGAAAATTTGTTCATAAAGTTTGGGCATATCCGACATAGCCAAAAGGACATTACGCAAATCACCTGGAGGGGTCACCTGCAAAGCCTGACGAATTTCCCCCGAAGATCCTCCGTCATCAGCTACCGTCACGATAGCGGTAATCTCTACATCCTTATCCCGCAAACTCTTCAAGATGACTGGAATACCAGTCCCGCCCCCGATAACTGTAATCTTTGGTTTTCTCATGAGCGGTTGACCGTCTCCTTCCGTCTATCCTTATCACGATGACTACGATTGACATTCCAATTTTTCTCTAAATCGTCTGCCAAACGTTTAGCAAAGGCTACGCTTCTATGCTGACCACCCGTACATCCAACGGCAATCGTTAGAACGGATTTTCCTTCCTTTTGATAACCAGGAAGAATCGGTTCTATCAAGCCGAGCAAATGACTATAAAACTCTTCCGATTCTTGATGTTCCATGACATAGTCAAAGACAGGCTGATCTAGTCCTGTAAGATTCCGTAATTCTAACTTGTAGTAGGGATTTGGTAGGAACCGAACGTCAAAAACCAAGTCTGCATCCAGAGGTAGCCCATATTTGAAACCAAAGGACATCACTTCTATGCGAAACGACGGTTGATTATCTTGACTAGCAAACTGCTCCGAGATTTCCTTACGCAGATTACGAGGAGTCAGCTCTGTCGTATCAATAACATTTTGACTCATATTTTTCAAGGGAGCCAAAAGTTCACGCTCTAGCTGAATCCCGTCCAAAACACGACCATCAGCCGCCAAAGGATGGGAACGACGAGTTTCTTTATAGCGAGCAACCAATTCACTATCCGTCGCATCCAAGAATAGGACTTTAAAATCTAAATCCTCTGCCCCCTCAATCTCATCCAACACCTCTCGAATCTCCGAGAAGAAGGAGCGACTCCGCATATCTACAACAAGAGCAATCTTATTGTTATCCTGGCTATGGCGAATCAACTCTAAAAACTTTGGCAAGAGAGTCGGTGGCATATTATCAATGGTAAAATAACCCAAGTCTTCAAAAGACTGAATGGCTACCGTCTTACCAGCTCCAGACATCCCTGTCACAATCACTAAATGGAGTTTGTCCGACATGACATTCCCTCCTTTTCTCTTCTAATCAATAACTGCAATAACTTCAATCTCAACCTTAACATCACGTGGCAAGCGAGCAACTTCCACCGCTGAACGAGCTGGAAAATCTGCTGAGAAAGCTGTTTTATAAACTTCATTAAAAGCTACAAAATCATTCATATCTTTTAGGAAACAAGTCGTCTTCACCACATGGTCAAAGTCTGTTCCTGCTTCTGTTAAAATTGCTGCGATATTTTTCAAGACTTGCTCAGTCTGCTCCTGAATGGTTTCACCAACCACTTCACCAGTTTCAGGTGACAAAGGAACTTGCCCAGAGGCAAAGAGGAAATTTCCAACAACCTTCCCTTGAACGTATGGGCCAATTGCTGCAGGTGCCTTATCTGTGTGAATGGTTTTCATCTGATTATCTCCTTTTTATCATTCTACTGATATTATACCAAAAAACTAGCCTAATCAGCCAGTTTTCGCGTTGTAATAGTAAATCTCCAGCTTAGGAAGATTGCTCGCAAGAGCAGGTCAATCAAAATCGACAGCCAGACGCCGGCAATTCCTAAATCGAACATCTGACCTAAGACGATAACACCTACGACGCGCAGCCCCCACATCCCTATCATTGTGGAGTAGAGTGGCGACTTGGTATCCCCCAAGCCCTGCAGAGCGCCAGCCATGATCAAAGAAACCGCAAGGCCTGGCTGGTTGAAAGCATCGATCCGTAAGGCTGTGACGACTTGTTTGACGGCTTCTAGGTCTTTGGTAAATAGCAGAGCAAAACTTGGAGCTCCGAAAAATAAGATGGTACCGAGCAGAGACATGATGGCTACTCCATAGGCAGAGCTGAGAAATGCGACTCGTCTAACTGTGAGGATGTCCCTCTTTCCCAAGGCTTGACCAATCAAAACCGCTGCCGCTGTCGCAAGACCATAGGCTGGCATATAGGTAAAACTCTCGATATTGCCTGCAATCATGTGAGAAGCATAGACAGTCGTCCCCAGCCCCACAATCAAACTGAAATAGACCACCTGTCCCAACCGCATGACCAAGCGTTCCAAGGCTGCAGGTATGGTCAAATCCACCATTTCCTTAGGACTTCCGAAGTGGAACAATTGTTTGAGATCTACTGCCAAGTCAGTCTGCTGTACTTTTCGGTAAAGCAAGATAGTACCAAGCAAGCGAGCTAAGACGGTTCCCAAGGCCGTCCCTACAATACCCAAACCTGACCAGGAGCCAAGCCCAAATATCAAAATATAGTCCAAGCCCACGTTAAAAATGTTGGTCAAAAGACTGATTTTCATGGGAGTTACCGCGTCGCCAGATGCTCGCAGGATTGTTCCCAAAATGGTCATCAGGGCCTGAAAAATCGTCAAACCACCAACCCAGTAAAAAAATGCCTGGGCACCAGCCAAACTCTCCGCATCTGCTCCCATCAAGACCAGCATCTGCCGCCCGAAAATAAGGGATAGTAAACCCAATAGCAGACCTACACCTACTGAAAGCACTAAGGCTTGACGGACATGAAAGGTAAGAGATTCCCTATCTCCTGCGCCAATAGACCGAGCAATCAAAGCCGTTGCCCCAACTCCCAAAGCCATATAGACCGCCAAATAGACATTCAAAATCGTATTGGCTAGACCCACTGCCGTCACCGCTACCAGCCCCAGCTGTGCAATCAAGAGGGTATCCACAAAACCAACTAAGGTCTGAAAGATATTTTCCAGCGTCGCAGGAAAGGCCAAACGAATAATTTCTTTTCCTAAACTTTCTTGCTTCATTTTCCTCTCCACAGATTTATTTAGAGTAATTATAAATAAAAACAGGTGAAAAAGCAAGAAAACAGGAAGTGGGGAAGAACTCGATAAGTCAAAAAGGAGTTCATCTCCCCACCCCCGCATAGCTCCAAAGGTTCGGGGAACCTTTGGAGCTTGGAGATAAGGCGAACTCCGTTCGCTTCAGTCGTATAGGTCAGATTTGGAGTGGAAAACACGAATTGCTGAGATTTGCTTCGCAAGCCTTATCTCCAACCTTTTTACCTCGCTTTTCTGTTTCAAGGCTCGGGCTGAAACAGTTCCCAGAACTGTTTCACTCCACTGAACTGTTAAAGCCAATCAACCTCTGCGCTGAGATGTTGACACGAACTCTGAAAAGTGCACCGATACCGAGCCTAGTTACCTAGAACTTCACTTTTTATAGATTTCTTTCCGGTGCCCGATTTCAAGAGCTAGGATGACCATTTTGTTATCAATAATATCGCAAATCACACGGTAATTCCCTACTCTATACCGCCACAGCCCCTTATAGTCTCCTACCAAGGTCTTCCCAAATTGTCTTGGATTCTCCAAACCGTCCAAACGTTTTTTCAAATCCTTAGCAAGCATCATCCCCACATGCCTGTCCATTTTTTTCAACTGCTTCAAAGCATCATCGCTCAGAACAAGTTTATAAGCCATCTTCTAACTCCGCAAGAACATCATCAATCGAGTGTGTAACAGGATTTTCTTGGAATTTCTTCAAAGCCTTGATACCAATTTCATAGTCCAGCTGGTCTTCTATCTGTTCTGCAAGTGCAGTTTTGAATAGCTCAGACAGGCTTTTTCCAGTATGAATAGCATAACTTCTGAAAATTTCCTCTTCAGCTTCATTTAATCGCAAGGATACAATTCCCATCATTCCACCTACTTTCTTCTTGTAATACATTGTAAAACAATTCGTTCAAAATGTCAACTGCAAGAAAACAGACCACGTTTGTAGTCTGTTTGTGTATTTATTGATTTGCTTACGGATACAAGCGGTGCAACATACGTGGGAACGGAATGGCTTCACGGATGTGTTTTGTACCCGCGACGAAGGTCACCATACGCTCGATACCGATACCGAATCCACCGTGTGGCACTGAACCGTACTTGCGAAGGTCAAGGTAAAATTCGTATTCTGACTTGTCCATGCCCAGCTCATCCATTTTAGCCACCAAGGCATCGTAGTTGTCCTCACGCATAGAACCACCGATGATTTCACCGTAGCCTTCTGGCGCCAAAAGGTCTGCACAAAGCACGCGCTCTGGATTGCCAGGAACTGGTTTCATGTAGAAGGCCTTGAAGCTTGCTGGATAGTTGACCACGAATGTTGGTACACCAAAGTAGTTTGAAATCCAAGTTTCATGTGGCGAACCAAAGTCATCACCATGCTCGATGTGCTCGTAGTCTGTATCTTCATCAGCCTCATGCTCTTGCAGAAGGGTAATGGCATCATCATAAGCCACACGTTTGAATGGTTCTGCAATGTAGCGTTTGAGAGCATCCACATCACGCTCAAGAGTTTCCAAGGCTTGTGGAGCACGGTCGATAACACCTTGGATCAAAGCTTTGACATAGGCTTCTTGCAAATCAAGTGACTCTTCATGGCTGAGGAATGAATACTCGGCATCCATCATCCAGAACTCTGTCAAGTGACGACGAGTTTTTGATTTTTCCGCACGGAAAACAGGTCCGAAGTCAAAAACACGACCAAGTGCCATAGCACCAGCTTCAAGATAAAGCTGACCTGATTGGCTGAGATAGGCAGGTTGACCAAAGTAGTCTGTTTCAAACAATTCTGTCGAATCTTCTGCCGCATTTCCAGACAAGATTGGGCTATCAAACTTAATAAAACCATTCTTTTCAAAGAATTCATAGGTCGCATAGATAATCGCGTTACGGATTTGCTGGATAGCAACCTGCTTACGCGAACGCAACCAGAGATGGCGGTTGTCCATAAGGAAGTCTGTTCCGTGTTCTTTTGGTGTGATTGGGTAATCTTGTGACTCACCAATGACTTCAAGGTCTGTCACATCCAACTCATAGCCAAACTTAGAACGCTCGTCTTCCTTGACAATACCTGTCACATAAACAGAGGTTTCTTGGCTAAGACGTTTGGCAACTTCAAATTTTTCCGTACCAGCTTCTTCACCGAATTTCTCGATAAAGTTTGGCTTGAAAGCAACTGCTTGGAAGAAAGCTGTTCCGTCACGCAACTGTAGGAAAGCTAACTTGCCCTTGCCTGACTTGTTGGCAACCCAGGCACCAATGGTCACTTCTTGACCAACATAATCTTTCACTTGGTTAATGGTAATCAATTTTCTAGACATTATTTTTCCTCTTTTTATTTTTTCATAAATGTGTGTAGTCGGGCCACTGCTTCTTTGAGCGTGTCCATATCTGTCGCATAGCTGAGGCGGATATTTTCAGGAGCTCCAAAACCAGCACCTGTCACCATTGCAACTCCCGCTTCTTCCAAAATGGCTGTGGTAAATTCAGTCACATCTGTATAGCCCTTCATTTCCATAGCCTTTTTGACATTTGGGAAGAGATAGAAGGCACCTTCTGGCTTGATAACTTCAAAACCAGGCACTTCTGCCAGCAAGGGATAAATGGTATTAAGCCGCTCTTCAAAAGCCTGACGCATGGTTTCTACCGTATCTTGCGGACCAGTAAAGGCCTCAATGGCCGCATACTGAGCAACGGTGGATAGATTAGAAGTCGTTTGACCGACAATCTTACTCATTGCCGCAATAATCTCAGGATTGCCAACCGCAAATCCAACCCGCCAACCTGTCATGGCATAGGCCTTGGCCACCCCATTGACAACAATAGTCTGCTGGCGAATGCTTTCTGAAATACTAGAAATCGGTGTGAAGGTATTTCCATTATAGACCAAACGACCGTAAATATCGTCTGCCAAGATGAGAATATCGTGCTCTACAGCCCAGTTTCCAATAGCTTCCAATTCCTCACGACTGTAAATCATGCCCGTCGGATTGGACGGACTATTGAGCAAGAGAACCTTGGTCTTATCCGTACGAGCCGCTTCCAGCTGGTCAACCGTTACCTTGAAATTGTGCTCTTCTGTCGCAGTGACAAAGACAGGCACCCCATCATTCATCTTGATTTGATCTGCATAAGAAACCCAGTAAGGTGTCGGAATAATCACCTCATCACCAGGATTGATGACCGCCGCAAAGAAGGCATAAAGAACAAACTTGGCACCTGTGGCAAGAACGACTTGATTGCGTTCGATAGAGTAGCCATAGAAATTTTCAAAGTAGGTATTGACTGCGTCCTTCAATTCTGGAAGTCCTGAAGCTACCGTATAAAAACTCGCCTTACCATCTTTGATAGACTTAATAGCAGCTTCTTGAATATTTTTCGGTGTGACGAAGTCTGGCTCACCCAAGGTCAGCTCTAAAATATCACGGCCTTCTGCCTTCAAGGCTTTTGCACGCGCACCTGCTGCCAGAGTTACACTTTCTTCCATCTCTAAGACTCGTCTTGATAACTTGCTCATAAGCCCTCCCGTTTGATAAAGTTCCCTGTTTCAAAATCAACTATGTAGTATGCTGTTCCAGACTTAACTTCCCAAATAGGTTTGCCATCCCTTAAACCTAGAATAGTTTGCTCTACTTGGCTTGCACCGTTTTTCTTGGCAATAGCTTGCGCTTCTTCTTGCGAAATTCCCTGAGCTAAAGGATAGACATATACTGTGCTAGAAGCCTCTGGAATCAAAACTGCAACCTCTTCTCCCTGACTGGTGACACCAAATACACAAAAATAGGTTTCAGTACCATTGTAGATAGAAAAATCATTGACAGTTTGCAAATCAGCATATTCTGTAGCTACTGCAACTGCATGACTACGCACACTGTTGAAAGGGGCAGCAGCAATATCCCAAATAGTAAAAATTGAAAAAGTCACAACACTGAGAAGGATAAAAGAGCCCAACACTAACTGACCAGTCTTGGAAGCCATCCACTCCAACAGTTGAAAAATCTTTTTTTCCATAGTAGTCCCATTATACTACAAATTAAAGCATATTTCCATTCTTTCCGTGATTGTAAATAAAATTTCCTTTTCCAGTAAATTCCCAAAGTAAGTTCTAGTCTGTCTTAAAAACTGGAAACTAGAATGAGACAAAGAAATAAGGTAGAACTTACTATGGGACAAGTTGGTAACCGACAATGAAAAACAAACACTTAACTCTCTCTGATCGCAATGATATTCAAATAGGAATTGAACAACTTAAGCCCTTCTCAGCTATCGCTGTTAAGCTAGGAAAAGACCCGTCCACAATCTCAAAAGAAGTTCGGAGAAATAGGGTGATAAAAGAGAACTCTAGTACTTCCAATTGCGAGGCCTGCCCTCTGCTCAAAAAGGCTCCCTACGTTTGTAATGCCTGTCCGAAAAAGAGAATCAATTGTGGATACCAGAAACAGTTCTACTACGCAAAAAGAGCTCAGCTTGATTATGAAGCTAAGCTCTCAGATTCGAGAACAGGTGTTGCCCTAAACAAGGAAGAATTCTATCGTATGGACGAGATTGTCTCTTCTGCCATCAAAAAAGGACAACACCTCAACCACATCATCGCCTCAAACGAACTGGCGGCATCCAGAGCTTCTATCTACCGATACCTTGAAAAAGGCTATCTGTCCACAAAGCCTATTGATTTCCCCCGTGTCGTGAAATTCAGAAAACGGAGAACCAGAAAACTACAACCCATTCCTAAAACTGCCAAAGAAGGACGGTCTTACGAGGACTTCCAACGCTTCCTCACAGAGAAAGGAATCAGCTATTGGCTGGAAATAGACACCGTTACTGGACGGATCGGCGGAAAGGTATTTCTCACCTTTAACCTCTCCTTCTGTAACTTTATCTTCGCTCGGTTACTTGATAATAAAACAGCTAATGAGGTCGCTAAACACCTCTACATTATCAAGAACGACCTGCATCAGAAAGAGATAGACTTCTGCGAAATATTCCCTGTCATTCTGACCGACAATGGTGGTGAATTCGCTAGAGTAGACGATATCGAAATGGATGTTCGTGGAGAATCTAAGCTATTCTTCTGTGACCCAAATCGCTCCGATCAGAAGGGGAGAATCGAGAAGAATCACACACTTATCAGAGACATTCTTCCTAAAGGAAGTTCGTTTGATAACTTGACACAGGATGATATCAACCTGGTTTGTTCGCATGTCAACAGCGTCAAACGAGCTGCTTTCAACGGAAAATCGGCTTATGAACTCTTTACATTTACCTACGGTGAAGAATTGGCAACACTTTTGGGCATCTCTAAAATTGACCCTGAGAACGTCATCCAATCACCTCGATTATTGGATAAATAATCGCTAGTTTTTATCATAAAAATTTATCAAAAATAGAAAGGAACTTGTCCCATCCAAAATTCCAGATAGCTAGAACTTACTTTGAGACGTCTCAGAGCCAGTAACTTTAGTGTACTCTTTTTTTCAACATTTTCAACCCTAAAAATTCCTTGAATCTGCAGCTTTAGGCAAAAACAGAACTTAGTCTGAGACTAAATTCTGTTGGTGTTATGCAGTTTTCTCAAAGTAACTTCTGGAAGGACGGGAACTAGAACTTACTTTGAGAATTTACCATTTCCTTTTCCTTCGCACAAAGAAAAGGATATAAGAACCTACATTCACAGTTTTGCACTTCCATCTAAGACTATTTTTCAAATGCTCATTGCTCGTTTTTTCCAGTACAGTTAGTATTACCTCAAAAAACGAACTTGATTAACGAAAAACTATCTTTTCTATAAAAGCACTTTACCTATGAATATAGAATCTAACTTTTTTTGCTTGATAACCGAACTATTTATTGCTAAAATATTCTCATGAGAACTGTTGAACAATCTTTAAACGAGAACAAGCATGCACTTCACAGTCTAGTCGTCTTTCGCAGAGCAGCTAATACTATCGCAAAATCAGAATTAGAAACAATCAAAAAATACGGACTGACAGTTTGTCAGTTTGGAGTGATGGAGGCACTCTACAACAAAGGAAATCTGCGGATTCAAGACTTAATTGATAAATTATTAAGCACATCTGGCAACATGACTGTCGTTATAAAAAACATGATTCGAGATGGCTATATCTACAAGACTATCGATACAAATGACCGTCGTGCTTCCTTGATTGCTCTCACTCCACTTGGACGCGAAACCATTGAAAAAATCCTTCCAGAGCATTATGATCACGTTGGAGAGATTTTTTCTGTCCTTAGTTCAGAAGAACAAGACCAATTAGCCGAGATACTTAAAAAATTCAAGAATCAGCAGACCTAGGATTGCCAACAAAAGACAAATACGATATACTAAATTTATGTTTTTATGAAAAGGAGGCCATCATGGCAAACGTATTGTTTTTAGTTGGTTCACTACGTGACGGTTCTTTTAACCATCAAATGGCAAAAAAAGCCGAAGCGTTCTTGGCTGATAAGGCTCAAGTATCTTACATTGATCTTGCAAAAATTCCCCTATTCAACCAAGACATCGAGACACCTATCCTTCCTGAAATTGCAGAGCTACGTGCACAAGTAGACGCTGCGGATGCTATCTGGATTTTCTCACCAGTATATAACTATGCAATCCCAGGCATCGTAAAAAATGCTCTCGATTGGCTCAGTCGTTCGCTCGATTTATCCACTCCAAAAGGACCATCTATCCTACAAGATAAAATCACAACTGTCTCTGCAGTCGCAAACAGTGGTCACGACCACCTATTCAAAGACTTCCAACACCTTCTTCCATTTATCCGTACTCAGATTGCTGGTGAATTTACAGGTTCAACCATCAATCCAGAAGCATGGGGAACAGGTGTATTGGAGTTATCTGACGAAACTCTAACAAAACTCGAGCAACAAGCAGCTGACCTGTTGGCAGCAATTCAATAATCAAAAAAACCAGAAATTCTGGTTTTTTTGATTATCATTTTAAGAGTATTCCGACTTCTGCCAAGAATCAATTACTACTTTGATGACTTCTCAAAATCATTCCCCAACTTCACTTCTCACACACTGCAAGGCTGCTCCGATGACTTGGTGCATATCGTAGTAACGATAATGACCAAGACGCCCACCGAATATGACATTCTCTTGTTGTTCTGCGAGGCGTTTATAAGCAGTATAAAGTTTGTTGTTACGATCATTGTTCACTGGATAATACGGCTCATCGCCTCGTTTCCAGGTCTTCGAATACTCACGTGTAATAATGGTTTTCGGTTGTGTACCAAATTCAAAATGTTTGTGTTCGATGATTCGAGTATATGGTGTCTCGCTATCTGTGTAGTTCACAACCGCATTCCCTTGAGAGTTTTCCATATCCAACACTTCTGTCTCAAATCGAAGGCTACGATATTCTAATTCACCAAGTTGGTAATCAAAGAATTCATCAATCATTCCTGTAAAGACAATCTTTGGATAGGTAGCTAAATAGTCTTCCTTATTGGCAAAGAAATCAACATTTGTCTCCACATCGATATTTTCATGTTCCAACATTTTTTCAACAATCTGCGTGTAACCACCGATTGGAATACCTTGATAAGTATCGTTAAAGTAGTTATTATCATAAGTCAAACGCACGGGCAAGCGACGGATGATGAAGGCTGGTAACTCCGTACACGGTTTTTCCCATTGTTTCTCGGTGTATGACTTGATCAATTTTTCATAGATGTCTGTACCAACAAGTGAGATGGCTTGCTCTTCCAAGTTCTCAGGCGTTTTACCACCCAATACAGCCCGTTGCTCTGCAATCTTCACTTCTGCTTCAGCAGGGGTCACCACGCCCCACAGTTTATTGAAAGTATTCATGTTGAATGGAAGATTGTAAATCTCACCCTTGTAGTTGGCAACTGGTGTGTTTGTATAGCGGTTGAACTCCGCAAACTGATTCACATAATCCCAAATTTCTTTTTCAGAAGTATGAAAAATATGTGCGCCATATTCATGGACTTGAATACCTTCTACTTCTTTTGTATAGATGTTACCTGCAATGTGGTCTCGTTTTTCGATAACCTTTATTTTTTTACCCTTTTTAGCTGCCTCATGAGCAAAGACCGCACCGAACAGCCCTGCACCAACAACTAAATAATCGTGTTTTTTCATATTGTTTTTACATTTAACCTTCTAGGGAAGTCATTTCTCCAAATCTTTTACTAGACTATCATTTATACCATCGTCTCATAGCCAATAAAGAATGAGTTGTGATAATCTCTTCCCTAAAACCTTTCACTTAAAGCTTGCAATATCCAATATTATAACAGACAATACAACCTTCATCAAGTTTAGCAATGATAAAGAGGACTAAGATAAAATAATACCCGTGGTGCTAGTTCGTTTCAAAATAGCGTAAGTTATGAGCTAGAATAATTTGTTCAATTCGTAGCTGTAGTCCGTATCCCTCTAGCTATGTGCCTTTTGTGCCCCTCAACTTTTAATTTTTTTAGTTTCGGCAAAAATCATCCACTGGATAATTTTTCTTCTCCTCTCGCTTTACAATAGGCTTGAACACCTTTATTGTATCGCGTTTGGAGTTTTTTTGGTATAACCTTCGTCGCGCACCTTGCAGAGCGTGATGGACTGAAAGTCACATAACAAGTCTACAAAGCCTAAAATAAAAAACAATGCAGCAGCATTTTTTCTCCATATATCAGCTTCCTAATTCAAACTAATATCAAAGAATACTATTCTCTAATCTTCTTTTTTCGTCATAATTACAATAGATAAATTTATTGCAATTCCTATAATAATGATTCCTACTAAGACTATTCCTATTAAAATCATTGACATTGAATACTTACCAAAAAATTCCAACATCTATTCACTTTTTGATTTACTATTCATGTGTTAGTTTTTATCGAATTGTTAGGTTAGCAAGCTAAGAATATCCTACTTGCAATACTCTTTTATTTTAGTCGAATATTTAGTCAAAAGATTCTTTGAATAAATTTTTTCATTTTTTGAATTTCGGACTTCTTTCCAAAGAATAGAAGCTACTTTTAATTTGTTTGAGTAGTTGCAACTATTTTCGTCTGCACAGAAATCCTTCAAAAATTGATTCCATTGACAAACCGAATTGTCATACTTAGCATAATTTGATTTTCCATAATAAACTTTTAGCATATCTTGAATTGTAAAACTCAAATCCTTTTCTCTTTTTACTTTCCTCCAAGCTGTTGCCATATCAGCAGTAAATTTAAATGGTGAGATACCTGTTAAAACAGAGAAATATTCTCTGAACTTTGCATTAAAGGAAAAACCACATTCAAGTAATGGCATATCTAAGGTAATAGTTTCTACCTGTTTCTTTTCATTTATTGTTGTTGACTTTTTAATGAAATTACCCTTAAAGTATTGCTCAATAATATAATTGAATTCCTGTTTTGTACCTCTATATTCTAATCCTAATGACTTGCATATCTGTGAAAGTTCTTCACGATACCAATAATATTTATTAAACTCGTTAAACGATGTAATTTTGTCAAACTCAGGTCTACTTTCTATCAATATTTTATCTCCTCAAAACCAATTTACTTTTTCATCTCTAAACAATGGTGTTTCACTCTCTTTGTAAGGATTGTAGTTATTACAATTACAACCAAACTCTTTCAATACTTTTATCTTATTATCGGATGTCCAAACAATCAAAGTGATACCGTCAAATTCTTTAATTTTCCCCTCATTCATTTTATTTTTGAAGTGCCATTCTCTTTGGGAGTTCAAAGGTCCTGGGGACCTTTGAAGCAGCTTGCCGGAAAACAGGTAAGCAAGCTGGACAACCTAAATGCGTTTTTCTAACAAACCGACTACTTCTATATGGTTTGTCGTGTCACTCTTTGCAGTGATGATACTTGGCAACTTGCCCCCTCTTTCCATGATAGAGGGAGCATTTCTCAAATACTTTGGGATTCCTGTGGCTTTCACATGGTTTATGTCTACAAAAACTTTTGATGGTAAAAAGCCTTATGGATTTTTGAAGTCTGTCATTGCTTATGCACTGCGACCAAAGCTGACCTATGCAGGAAAAAAAGTAACGCTTGGCAGAAACCAGCCACAAGAAGCCATTACAGCAGTTAGGAGTGAATTTTATGGCATATCCAATTAAATACATTGAAAACAATCTCGTCTGGAATAAAGACGGGGAATGTTATGCTTACTATGAGCTTGTTCCTTACAATTACTCATTTCTAAGTCCAGAACAGAAAATACAAGTGCATGATTCTTTCAGACAGCTTATCGCACAAAATCGTGATGGCAAAATTCATGCTTTACAAATCAGTACAGAATCCAGCATACGTTCTGCACAAGAGCGTTCCAAAAATGAAGTCACTGGCAAGCTCAAAGCGGTTGCCTATGACAAAATCGACCAACAGACAGACGCTTTAATATCCATGATTGGCGAAAATCAAGTGAACTACCGTTTCTTTATCGGCTTTAAGTTGCTTCTCAACGATCAGGAGTTTTCTATGAAAAGTCTTACCGTTGAAGCAAAAA
Organism: Streptococcus sp. 2021WUSS126; assembly: GCF_044427255.1. Classification (NCBI taxonomy): domain Bacteria; kingdom Bacillati; phylum Bacillota; class Bacilli; order Lactobacillales; family Streptococcaceae; genus Streptococcus; species Streptococcus sp. 2021WUSS126. Next base: position 128,259 of record NZ_JAOTGI010000002.1, read on the forward strand.
ATGCTTTGTCTGATTTTGTCTATGATGTGAACCATAAGCTGATGGGCGATTTTGTTAGTATGAGTAATGATGAAATCCTGCGTTTTCAGAAGATGGAAAAGCTCTTAGAAAATAAAATCTCTCGTCGTTTCAAAATCCGCAGGTTAGATAAGGACGACTTCGGCTATCTGATTGAACACCTTTACGGACAGACAGGCACTGCCTATGAAGAGTATGAGTACCATCTATCAAAGAAAAAGCTGGATAATGAAACGCTGATTAAATACTATGACTTGATTAAGCCTACTCGCTGTTTGGTGGAAGAAAAACAGCGATATTTGAAAATCCAGCAGGAAGATGAAACCGTCTATGTAGCTTACTTTACCATTAACAGCATTGTCGGAGAACTGGACTTCCCGTCCTCTGAAATCTTCTACTACCAGCAACAGCAATTTACATTCCCGATTGATACGTCAATGAATGTGGAAATTGTAGCGAATCGTAAAGCCCTATCTACTGTCCGCAATAAAAAGAAAGAACTGAAAGACTTGGATAACCACGCTTGGCAAAGTGATAATGAAACCAGCTCCAATGTGGCGGAAGCTCTGGAAAGTGTGAATGAGCTGGAAACCAATTTAGACCAAAGCAAGGAATCTATGTACAAGCTGTCTTATGTGGTAAGGGTATCAGCAAATGATCTTGACGAACTCAAACGTCGTTGTAATGAAGTGAAAGATTTTTATGACGATTTAAGCGTAAAACTGGTACGACCATTTGGGGATATGCTCGGCTTACATGAAGAATTTTTACCTGCCAGCAAGCGTTATATGAATGATTATATTCAATACGTGACCTCTGATTTCCTCGCTGGTTTAGGTTTTGGTGCTACTCAAATGCTGGGGGAAAATGAGGGGATTTATGTTGGCTACAGCTTAGATACTGGACGCAATGTCTATCTGAAACCTGCTCTTGCCAGTCAAGGGGTTAAGGGTTCAGTAACCAATGCGTTAGCGTCGGCTTTTGTTGGTTCGCTGGGTGGTGGTAAATCCTTTGCGAATAACCTTATCGTCTATTATGCGGTGCTTTATGGGGCACAAGCAGTGATTGTAGACCCAAAAGCAGAACGTGGCAGATGGAAAGAAACCTTGCCAGAGATTTCCCATGAAATCAATATCGTCACTCTGACTTCTGATGAGAAAAACAAAGGCTTACTTGACCCTTATGTGATTATGAAAAATCCCAAAGATTCTGAATCACTGGCTATTGATATTCTGACATTCCTTACGGGGATTTCCTCTCGTGATGGGGAACGCTTCCCAATCCTTAGAAAAGCCATTCGTGCAGTAACCAATAGTGAAGTACGAGGGTTGATGAAAGTGATTGAGGAATTACGGGTTGAGAATACGCCACTAAGTACCAGTATAGCCGACCATATCGAAAGTTTTACAGACTATGACTTTGCACATTTATTATTCAGTAATGGTTATGTGGAGCAGTCTATCAGCTTAGAAAAACAACTGAACATTATACAGGTTGCGGACTTGGTACTTCCCGACAAGGAAACTTCCTTTGAGGAATATACCACTATGGAGCTTTTATCCGTTGCTATGCTGATTGTCATTAGTACCTTTGCTTTAGACTTTATCCATACAGACCGAAGCATTTTCAAGATTGTAGATTTAGACGAAGCATGGAGCTTTTTACAGGTAGCACAAGGAAAAACACTATCTATGAAGCTGGTTCGGGCTGGTCGTGCTATGAACGCTGGGGTATATTTCGTGACCCAAAATACAGACGACCTCTTAGATGAAAAACTGAAAAATAACCTCGGCTTAAAATTTGCATTTCGTTCCACTGACCTTAACGAGATTAAAAAGACCTTAGCCTTTTTTGGTGTAGACCCAGAGGACGAAAACAATCAGAAGCGATTGCGTGATTTGGAAAACGGGCAATGCCTTATCAGTGATTTATATGGTCGTGTCGGTGTGATACAGTTCCACCCTGTATTTGAAGAACTGCTCCATGCCTTTGATACCAGACCACCTGTGCGAAAAGAGGTGTAAATGTGAAACCATCAATAGTAAACAGAATAAAATCAAACTGGACGCTGAAACGTCTAGGTAAAGTGGCAATGACAGTGGCTTTCACACTTGTGATTGCCATTTTTCTTTTAGCCATGCTGGGAACGGTGGTTCAAGCTGCGGGCTTGGTAGATGATACGGTCAATGTGGCAAATGAATACAGCCGATACCCACTTGAAAACTATCAACTGGATTTTTATGTGGATAATAGCTGGGGCTGGCTTCCGTGGAACTGGTCGGACGGGATTGGAAAACAGGTCATGTATGGACTATATGCCATTACCAATTTTATTTGGACAATCAGTTTGTATGTTTCCAATGCGACAGGTTACTTAGTACAGGAAGCCTATTCCTTAGACTTCATTTCCGCTACAGCAGATTCCATTGGTAAGAATATGCAGACCTTAGCTGGTGTGAGTGCAAACGGATTTTCAACAGAGGGTTTCTATGTTGGATTCCTCTTACTCTTGATTTTGGTTCTTGGGGTTTATGTTGCCTATACGGGACTGATAAAGAGAGAAACCACAAAGGCAATTCATGCCATTATGAATTTTGTGCTGGTGTTTATCCTATCGGCTTCCTTTATTGCCTACGCTCCCGACTACATTAAAAAAATCAATGACTTTTCATCAGACATCAGTAATGCCAGTTTATCACTTGGCACGAAGATTGTCATGCCCCATTCCGATAGTCAAGGCAAGGACAGCGTGGACTTAATCAGAGATAGCCTGTTTTCCATACAGGTTCAGCAACCGTGGCTACTGCTTCAATACAACAGTTCAGACATTGAAAGTATCGGTATTGACCGTGTGGAAAGCCTGCTCTCCACCAGCCCAGATTCCAACAATGGCGAAGACAGAGAAAAAATTGTTGCGGAAGAAATTGAAGACAGAAGCAATACCAATCTAACCATTACAAAGACCATTAACCGTTTAGGTACAGTCTTCTTCCTATTTGTCTTCAATATTGGGATTTCCATATTTGTATTCCTATTAACAGGAATCATGATTTTCTCGCAGGTACTTTTTATCATCTATGCTATGTTTCTGCCTGTGAGCTTTATTTTAAGCATGATTCCATCATTTGATGGTATGTCAAAACGAGCCATAACAAAGCTCTTTAATACCATTTTGACACGAGCTGGAATCACATTGATTATTACGACAGCATTTAGTATTTCAACCATGCTCTATACCTTATCGGCTGGTTATCCGTTCTTTTTGATTGCTTTTCTACAGATTGTGACCTTTGCAGGAATCTACTTCAAGCTGGGCGATTTAATGAGTATGTTTTCTCTACAGAGTAACGATTCTCAAAGTGTGGGAAGTCGTGTGATGAGAAAACCTCGTATGCTTATGCACGCTCACATGCACCGTCTACAGCGGAAACTTGGACGTTCCATGACTACTCTAGGGGCTGGGTCTGCCATTGTTACAGGTAAAAAAGGACAGTCGGGTTCGGGGAGTTCTGCAAGGACACAAGCAGATCACTCCCGACCAGACGGAAAGGAAAAATCAACACTTGGAAAACGTATCGGTCAAACCATCGGTACAGTAGCTGATACCAAAGACAGAATGGTAGACACTGCTAGTGGTTTGAAAGAACAGGTTAAAGATTTGCCGACCAATGCAAGATATGCAGTATATCAAGGAAAATCCAAAGTAAAAGAGAATGTCCGTGATTTAACCAGTAGTATTTCTCAAACCAAAGCGGACAGAGCCAGTGGACGCAAGGAACAGCAGGAACAAAGGCGAAAAACCATTGCGAAGCGTCGCTCTGAAATGGAACAGGTCAAACAGAAAAAACAGCCTGCTTCTTCTGTTCATGAAAGACCGACTACAAGACAAGAACAATATCATGATGAACAGACCTCAAAACAGTCTAATATTCAGACTTCATATAAGGAATCTCAACAAGCCAAACAAGAGCGTCCAGCAGTTAAGTCCGATTTTTCAAGTCCAAAAGTGGAACGCCAAGGCAATACCGTTCAAGAAAAAACCGTTCAAAAGCCAGCAACTTCAACCACTACAGCAGATAGAACTTCACAACGTCCAATCACAAAAGAACGTCCGTCTACTGTTCAAAGAGTACCACTACAAAATACAAGAAGTAGACCACCAATCAAAACCGCCACCATTAAGAAAGTCGGTAAGAAACCATGAAGTTGAAAACTTTAGTGATTGGTGGTTCTGGATTATTCTTGATGGTCTTCTCACTGCTTCTGTTTGTTGCCATTTTATTTTCAGATGAACAGGACAGCGGAATTTCCAATATTCATTATGGAGGTGTGAATGTTTCCGCAGAAGTGCTGGCTCATAAGCCTATGGTAGAAAAATATGCCAAAGAATATGGCGTTGAAGAATATGTCAACATACTTCTTGCGATTATACAGGTGGAATCGGGCGGTACTGCGGAAGATGTTATGCAGTCCTCGGAATCCCTCGGTCTTCCACCTAATTCATTGAGTACAGAAGAATCCATTAAGCAAGGTGTGAAGTATTTCAGTGAATTATTAGCCAGTAGCGAAAGGCTCAGTGTAGATTTAGAATCGGTTATCCAGTCCTACAATTATGGTGGTGGTTTCTTAAGGTATGTGGCTAATCGTGGAAATAAATATACCTTTGAACTGGCTCAAAGTTTCTCAAAAGAGTATTCAGGTGGCGAAAAAGTGTCTTACCCCAATCCCATAGCCATACCTATCAATGGGGGCTGGCGATACAACTATGGCAATATGTTTTATGTGCAACTGGTAACGCAGTATCTTGTCACAACAGAGTTTGATGATGATACGGTACAAGCCATCATGGACGAAGCACTGAAATATGAGGGCTGGCGATACGTTTACGGTGGAGCTTCCCCGACTACTTCTTTTGATTGTAGCGGACTGACACAATGGACGTATGGAAAAGCTGGAATTAACTTACCACGAACCGCACAACAGCAATATGATGTGACCCAGCATATCCCACTATCGGAAGCACAAGCTGGCGATTTGGTTTTCTTTCATTCTACCTATAACGCTGGCTCTTATATTACTCATGTTGGGATATACCTTGGCAATAACCGTATGTTTCATGCAGGCGACCCAATCGGTTATGCCGACTTAACAAGCCCCTACTGGCAACAGCATTTAGTGGGAGCAGGACGAATCAAACAATGAGAAAGGAAGATTTAATGATGAAATTTAGAAAAAATCAGAATAAAGAAAAACAGATACCAAAGGAAAAGAAACCTCGTGTCTATAAGGTCAATCCTCATAAAAAGGTTGTGATTGCCTTGTGGGTACTTTTAGGGCTTAGTTTCAGCTTTGCGATATTCAAGCACTTTACAGCTATAGATACTCATACTATTCACGAAACAACTATCATAGAAAAGGAATACGTTGATACTCATCATGTAGAAAATTTTGTAGAGAACTTTGCGAAAGTCTACTATTCATGGGAGCAATCCGATAAGTCCATTGATAATCGAATGGAAAGTCTAAAAGGCTATCTGACAGATGAACTTCAAGCTCTCAATGTTGATACAGTACGCAAAGATATTCCTGTATCGTCTTCTGTAAGAGGATTTCAGATATGGACGGTAGAGCCAACTGGCGACAATGAGTTTAATGTAACCTACAGTGTAGACCAGCTCATTACAGAGGGAGAAAATACAAAGACCGTCCACTCTGCTTATATAGTGAGTGTCTATGTAGATGGTTCTGGAAATATGGTACTGGTTAAGAATCCGACCATTACCAACATACCTAAGAAATCAAGTTATAAACCAAAAGCCATTGAAAGTGAGGGGACGGTTGATTCCATTACAACCAATGAAATCAATGAGTTTTTAACGACGTTCTTCAAGCTCTATCCTACAGCGACAGCCAGTGAACTTTCCTACTATGTGAATGACGGGATATTAAAACCAATCGGAAAAGAGTACATCTTTCAAGAACTGGTAAATCCTATTCACAATCGTAAGGATAATCAAGTCACGGTATCGCTGACAGTGGAGTATATCGACCAGCAGACCAAAGCAACGCAGGTATCTCAATTTGATTTGGTACTTGAAAAGAACGGGAGTAATTGGAAGATTATAGAATAACAAATATTGGTACATTATTACAGCTATTTTGTAATCACGTACTCTCTTTGATAAAAAATTGGAGATTCCTTTACAAATATGCTCTTACGTGCTATTATTTAAGTATCTATTTAAAAGGAGTTAATAAATATGCGGCAAGGTATTCTTAAATAAACTGTCAATTTGATAGTGGGAACAAATAATTGGATGTCCTTTTTTAGGAGGGCTTAGTTTTTTGTACCCAGTTTAAAAATACCTTTATCATGTGATTCTAAAGTATCCGGAGAATATCTGTATGCTTTGTATGCCTATGGTTATGCATAAAAATCCCAGTGATAAAAGTATTTATCACTGGGATTTTTATGCCCTTTTGGGTTTTTGAATGGAGGAAAATCACATGAAAATTATTAATATTGGAGTTTTAGCTCATGTTGATGCAGGAAAAACTACCTTAACAGAAAGCTTATTATATAACAGTGGAGCGATTACAGAATTAGGAAGCGTGGACAAAGGTACAACGAGGACGGATAATACGCTTTTAGAACGTCAGAGAGGAATTACAATTCAGACAGGAATAACCTCTTTTCAGTGGGAAAATACGAAGGTGAACATCATAGACACGCCAGGACATATGGATTTCTTAGCAGAAGTATATCGTTCATTATCAGTTTTAGATGGGGCAATTCTACTGATTTCTGCAAAAGATGGCGTACAAGCACAAACTCGTATATTATTTCATGCACTTAGGAAAATGGGGATTCCCACAATCTTTTTTATCAATAAGATTGACCAAAATGGAATTGATTTATCAACGGTTTATCAGGATATTAAAGAGAAACTTTCTGCCGAAATTGTAATCAAACAGAAGGTAGAACTGTATCCTAATATGTGTGTGACGAACTTTACCGAATCTGAACAATGGGATACGGTAATAGAGGGAAACGATGACCTTTTAGAGAAATATATGTCCGGTAAATCATTAGAAGCATTGGAACTCGAACAAGAGGAAAGCATAAGATTTCAGAATTGTTCTCTGTTCCCTCTTTATCATGGAAGTGCAAAAAGTAATATAGGGATTGATAACCTTATAGAAGTTATTACTAATAAATTTTATTCATCAACACATCGAGGTCCGTCTGAACTTTGCGGAAATGTTTTCAAAATTGAATATACAAAAAAAAGACAACGTCTTGCATATATACGCCTTTATAGTGGAGTACTACATTTACGAGATTCGGTTAGAGTATCAGAAAAAGAAAAAATAAAAGTTACAGAAATGTATACTTCAATAAATGGTGAATTATGTAAGATTGATAGAGCTTATTCTGGAGAAATTGTTATTTTGCAAAATGAGTTTTTGAAGTTAAATAGTGTTCTTGGAGATACAAAACTATTGCCACAGAGAAAAAAGATTGAAAATCCGCACCCTCTACTACAAACAACTGTTGAACCGAGTAAACCTGAACAGAGAGAAATGTTGCTTGATGCCCTTTTGGAAATCTCAGATAGTGATCCGCTTCTACGATATTACGTGGATTCTACGACACATGAAATTATACTTTCTTTCTTAGGGAAAGTACAAATGGAAGTGATTAGTGCACTGTTGCAAGAAAAGTATCATGTGGAGATAGAACTAAAAGAGCCTACAGTCATTTATATGGAGAGACCGTTAAAAAATGCAGAATATACCATTCACATCGAAGTGCCGCCAAATCCTTTCTGGGCTTCCATTGGTTTATCTGTATCACCGCTTCCGTTGGGAAGTGGAATGCAGTATGAGAGCTCGGTTTCTCTTGGATACTTAAATCAATCGTTTCAAAATGCAGTTATGGAGGGGATACGCTATGGCTGTGAACAAGGATTGTATGGTTGGAATGTGACGGACTGTAAAATCTGTTTTAAGTATGGCTTATACTATAGCCCTGTTAGTACCCCAGCAGATTTTCGGATGCTTGCTCCTATTGTATTGGAACAAGTCTTAAAAAAAGCTGGAACAGAATTGTTAGAGCCATATCTTAGTTTTAAAATTTATGCGCCACAGGAATATCTTTCACGAGCATACAACGATGCTCCTAAATATTGTGCGAACATCGTAGACACTCAATTGAAAAATAATGAGGTCATTCTTAGTGGAGAAATCCCTGCTCGGTGTATTCAAGAATATCGTAGTGATTTAACTTTCTTTACAAATGGACGTAGTGTTTGTTTAACAGAGTTAAAAGGGTACCATGTTACTACCGGTGAACCTGTTTGCCAGCCCCGTCGTCCAAATAGTCGGATAGATAAAGTACGATATATGTTCAATAAAATAACTTAGTGTATTTTATGTTGTTATATAAATATGGTTTCTTGTTAAATAAGATGAAATATTTTTTAATAAAGATTTGAATTAAAGTGTAAAGGAGGAGATAGTTATTATAAACTACAAGTGGATATTGTGTCCTGTATGTGGAAATAAAACACGATTAAAGATAAGGGAAGATACTGAATTAAAAAAATTCCCCCTCTATTGTCCGAAATGCAGACAAGAAAATTTAATTGAAATAAAGCAGTTCAAAGTAACTGTGATTACAGAGCCAGACGCAAAGACGCAGAGCCGATAAAATGAGATTAATACAATCTCATTTTATCGGCTCTTTCCGTTATGTATGGATTCTTTTAATTAGTCTTCGATGTTTCTTGCTTCGTTGATACCGCTGGCTAAAGATTCCATTAAGGATAGTTCTTTGTCTGTAAAGCTATCCATGTATTTCTCTATCTGTAATCGTCGGGTGCTTTTTACCAAGTTATTAGCAGGTAAGAAAAATTCATCAACGGAAACATGAAGTAACGATACAAGGTCATAAAGAACTTGTATGCTGGGGTGTTGCCCTTTATTTTCAATATTAGTTAAGTACCGTGGGTCAATTTCAATCAATGCTCCCACTTGTTCACGAGTTAAACCTCGTTTCAATCGAGCTTCTTTAATGGCTAAACCAAAGGCTCTAAAATCATATTTATCTTCTTTTTTACGCATAGTAGACCACCTCTATACATTTTATTGTTCCTACTGAATTAAAAACAGGTATAGAAAAACGTGTTATATGGTTTATAGGTTTATATTTAATAAAAAGCACTACTAAACGCCAATAAAAAAAACCGTTATATGGTAGTGCTATTTACGCTGTTAAAATATTGTATATTACTTCCAAATGGCGGTTTGTTGGAGGTCAACGTCGCCATGAAGTACATCATATACAATAAATTTCCTTACATTGGGTTCTTGTCAAAAAAAGTCGTCTATCTGCAATAGATAAGTACGTCCACCAATGTGGTTTTATAAATCATATAGATAGAATAACAGAAGCATGTAAACAGAGAAATAAATCTGTTTATATGCTTTTTTGGCTATTCAGAACTTTTTTACAAAGTTTATTTATCAGTAATGCAACAAATCCCCCTTTCACATTGGGACTAAGAGTGAAAGGAGATAAACGAGCAAGGCTCACTTCCTTTCCTAGACAGAAAGGGGGTGAGAAACATGAAACCATCTTCTTTTCAGACCACAATAGAAAATCAGTTTGACTATATCTGTAAACGTGCTATGGAAGACGAGCGAAAGAATTATATGCTTTATCTTTCAAGGATTGCAAAGCGTGAGGTGTCCTTTTCGGATGTTGGCGATTATCTTGTTAGCCAGTTTGCGACAACAGATAACTATTCAACTGACTTTCAGATTTTTACACTCAATGGGTTATCAGTAGGCGTTGAAAATGATTTGTTGAGTGAAGCATTACGTGAGTTGCCAGACAAGAAACGTGAAATTCTACTGCTGTTTTACTTTATGGACATGAGCGATTCAGAAATTGCAGACCTGTTGAAATTGAACCGTTCTACTGTCTATCGGCATAGAACCAGTGGACTAGCCTTAATTAAAAAGTTTATGGAGGAATTTGAAGAATGAAAACACAATATCCTATGATTCCCTTTCCTCTCATTGTAAAGGCAACAGATGGCGATACCGAAGCGATTAACCAGATTCTACATCATTACAGAGGGTACATAACGAAGCGTTCCCTACGACTTATGAAAGATGAATATGGCAATCAAAGTATGGTCGTTGATGAAGTCTTACGTGGAAGAATGGAAACCAGACTGATTACAAAGATTTTGTCATTTGAAATTAAGTAATATCCTCTCTCCTTTCGTGGAAGCGTGCTAAACCATTCCACGCTTCCCGAACAGGGAGGTTTGTTATTCCACCAAAGCATATTGAGCTTTCAATGTGTTTTGATAGGCTAACGAGCCATTGTTCTTTGAAAACTGAATAAAAGTAATCGAATACGTTTCGATAAGAAAAGAGCCAACGGAACTAACCGCCATGACCTATCTTATAAAGATAGCGAGCGATTCATGTTAGTGATCCGAGAAGCAATCTTTAGCAGGATTGCCTGCAACGACATTCTTATCGTGATAATGATACTCCCATACAGTCAATAGTCCGAGCGTGATAAAACCGTCGCAGGCAATGAGTATGGCTACATGAGAACCATGCAGGGGTGGAACTCCCGTGAGCTTTGCTAAAGCTGTTCGATTGCTGGTAAAACAACTTTTATGAAATCCAAATAAGTGATTTGGAAAGGAGGATTTTATGAAGCAGACTGACATTCCTATTTGGGAACGTTATACCCTAACCATTGAAGAAGCGTCAAAATATTTTCGTATTGGCGAAAACAAGCTACGACGCTTGGCAGAGGAAAATAAAAATGCAAATTGGCTGATTATGAATGGCAATCGTATTCAGATTAAACGAAAACAATTTGAAAAAATTATAGATACATTGGACGCAATCTAGCGTCGCCAAAGGGTCTTGTATATGATAAAATAGTATTAAGTCGTATCAAGGCTCTTTCCATAAAGGAAAGGAGCAAATGCCATGTCAGAAAAAAGACGTGACAATAAAGGTCGAATCTTAAAGACTGGAGAGAGCCAACGAAAAGACGGAAGATACTTATACAAATATATAGATTCATTTGGAGAACCGCAATTTGTTTACTCGTGGAAACTTGTGGCTACAGACCGAGTACCAGCAGGAAAGCGTGATTGTATCTCACTTAGAGAGAAAATCGCAGAGTTACAGAAAGACATTCATGATGGTATTGATGTTGTAGGAAAGAAAATGACACTCTGCCAGCTTTACGCAAAACAGAACGCTCAAAGACCAAAGGTTAGAAAAAACACTGAAACTGGACGCAAATATCTTATGGATATTTTGAAGAAAGACAAGTTAGGTGTAAGAAGTATTGACAGTATTAAGCCATCAGACGCTAAAGAATGGGCTATTAGAATGAGTGAAAATGGTTATGCTTATCAAACCATCAATAACTACAAACGTTCTTTAAAGGCTTCATTCTATATTGCTATACAAGATGATTGTGTTCGGAAGAATCCATTTGACTTTCAACTGAAAGCAGTTCTTGATGATGATACTGTCCCTAAGACCGTACTAACAGAAGAACAGGAAGAAAAACTGTTAGCCTTTGCAAAAGCTGATAAAACCTACAGCAAAAATTATGATGAAATTCTGATACTCTTAAAAACAGGTCTTCGTATTTCAGAGTTTGGTGGTTTGACACTTCCAGATTTAGATTTTGAGAATCGTCTTGTCAATATAGACCATCAGCTATTGAGAGATACTGAAATTGGGTACTACATTGAAACACCAAAGACCAAAAGTGGCGAACGTCAAGTTCCTATGGTTGAAGAAGCCTATCAAGCATTTAAGCGAGTGTTAGCGAATCGAAAGAATGATAAGCGTGTTGAGATTGATGGATATAGTGATTTCCTCTTTCTTAATAGAAAGAACTATCCAAAAGTGGCAAGTGATTACAACGGCATGATGAAAGGTCTTGTTAAGAAATACAATAAGTATAACGAGGATAAATTGCCACACATCACTCCACATAGTTTGCGACATACATTCTGTACCAACTATGCAAATGCAGGAATGAATCCAAAGGCATTACAGTACATTATGGGACATGCTAATATAGCCATGACGCTGAACTATTACGCACATGCAACATTCGATTCTGCAATGGCAGAAATGAAACGCTTGAATAAAGAGAAGCAACAGGAGCGTCTTGTTGCTTAGTAGTACAAATGAATTTACTACTTATTTACCACTTCTGACAGCTAAGACATGAGGAAATATGCAAAGAAACGTGAAGTATCTTCCTACAGTAAAAATACTCGAAAGCACATAGAATAAGGCTTTACGAGCATTTAAGAAAATATAAAAAGATAATTAGAAATTTATACTTTGTTTATTATAAAAAAATTCATGAAAATGGGCTCCATAAAAAAAATAGTCAGGGACAATATTGCTTTGACATTATTCATAAAGATGTATTTCAAATACCATATGTCGGAGATATAAAAAATTTATCTGTCATAGTTGGTGAAAATGGGTCAGGGAAAACAACTATTATTAACCAAATACTTAGGGGAGGAAAAGGAAAAAGCCAAATTTACCTTATTTTCAAACAAAATGACAAATTTTGGACATATCCTGATTTAGCACAAGAATCAATTTCAATCCCACACTGTTCTACACATCCCTATATTATTAAATTTTCAAATGCAAAAGAATTTCCAAGTGGCGATATCTACATTCGCTCAGGTGCAATTGACGCTTCAAACTATAAAAATATTATTGGATTTGATAAAAATGATAAAATTATAATACTGAAAGAAACAATAAACCAAATTAAATTTGTTGAAAAATTTAAACATAAAATTATTGAATTTGTAGATTATACTCAAAAAGGAGTGAATGTGACTTTCGAGGGTAACAAATTACCCAATATGAGTAACCAGCTACTATATCTAGATAAGATTGAAAAATTAACAAATAAAATTGACAGAGACTTTATTAATCATAAAGTAGTGGAATATTTTTCAATATTGATAAATTACATCATTGATATAGAGTATAGCGAAAAGAATCGCTCACAAATAAAGTATGAAGAACTATTGAATCTTCATTTAAATTTTAGGAATAATAAAAACATTCAAAATCAATACCAATCAATTGGAATTGATTCTGACCGCTTCCTGCCATATGATTATAGCATTGGTGGTTTACGAAATGATGTATCCGATATCCAGCTTAATGATTCAAATATTAAACAATGGATAGAAATATGGCATACCTTATATATTATAAATCTCTATTTTAATTATGTAGTTAAATCAAAGGTAGGAAGGGATAATAAATATCACGAAGAAATCAGTACAATGTTAAAAGAGTTGGAGCAAAAGCTTCAATACAACTTCAATTTCTCAACAAATGAGATTGATGAATTAAAAAAGCAGATTGAACAGATAAAAGTATCTTATAAAGAACTAGAAAATGGTCTTTTTGATCAGTCAACGTCTTACACGCAATCACTAAAAAAATGGGATCAGGTTTGGCAAAAAATCAAAGCGCCTTGTTTTAGAGTTGCTAAAGCGATAAGTTATACATCCTATTTTGAATTAACTGAACATGGTTACTTTGTTAAACATAAATTAATCCCAGATAGGGTATGGACCAAGTTAAAAGATAATGGAATACCTAGTAGTGAGATCGAACGACTCAAAGATATCGAGGAGTTATTATACAAGTTGCATGAAATCAATACAGATTTTAAAATTTTATCCGAAATTATAAGCACCATTTCAGAGATTTCTATACCAGAACTAGAAGAATCTCTACAATTTAGATGGGTTGGATTAAGTTCGGGAGAATTAGGATTATTAAGATCTTTTGCAAGTCTATATTCAGCAAAATTGGCATTACAAAGAAAAACTCCTCGAGGGATTGACCAAGAGAATTTTCTAATACTTTTGGACGAAGTCGATCTAGGGATGCATCCCGAATGGCAACGAAAGTGGGTCAGCACTGCTTTACCTATCATTGAAAAAATATTTGATAACAAACATTTACAAATAATAATTACAACTCATTCACCAATCTTTCTATCAGATATCTATAAAGAAAATATTATCTACCTATCTAAAGAGAATACAGAATATGAAAATAATAAGTTCAATAAGACATTCGGCCAGAATATCTATACTCTTTACAAAAACTCTTTTTTTCTAAATAGGCTAATGGGAGAATATGCATATAAGAGCATTGAAGATACTTTCGAATACCTAAATTTTAAAATCAATTCTGATTCAAAGGGTATTCGACCTGAAAGCTTATTTAAGGAACTTAGTGATAATTTGCAAAAGAAAACGGCTCAAAAAATTATTGAATCTGTCGGTGAGCCCATTATTGCTAATCAACTACAAGAATTATTTAACCGAGCTTTTTTAGAAAACAAAGATGAAATTGAGGAGATAAAAGACAAAATTGCTAAGCTTCAAGAACAACTTAAACAACTTGAGGAGGACAATTCCAAATGATGGCCTTAGAAATACCCAAATATCCAAAGGAATTTATTGATGCCTATGTTAAATTGATGATTTGCAAATATTTAGATGCCATTATTAGTAAATCATTGTTGAAAAGAATTGAATTCTATAAACCAAATATCAGAAAAACCTTTGGCTACAGTAGTGCGACCGTTATAAAATGTCTAATTAAAGAATACTATTTTCATGAAAACCATTTTAATGAAATAACTCTCTATGCGAAAACACATAAAACTGATTTAGGAACGTTTGTAAAAGCGAAACTAGGAACAAGCAACAAAATTCTTATTAATAAAATAACTACAAATAATTTCAAAGACTACAGAACTGAATCGTGGTATGACGATTTTGTGAAAAATTTAAATTCACTAATTATGAGAAAGAGTCAAAAAATTATAAATTTCGTTGAGAGCTACAAAAAAGTAGACACTAATGACTTTGTTGATTACTTTAGAGAATTAATAATAATCAAACCTGAGCATATGAATTCTTATATACAAAATTGTCCTAATTATCAACCACCCAACTTTAGGAATATTAAAAAAATATACAACTTATCACAGGAAATTGAAATTAATAATAAACTAGAAAAAATTAATAACTATATGATTCGAAATTTTATAATTTCAGATAGCTATGGTTTAATAGTATGCCCATACTGTAATAGAAATTACATCAATAGTAGAGGTGACTCATTTTCAGCTGAGATGGATCATTTTTATAACAAAAATGATTTTCCAATATTTGCAGTATCTCTATATAATTTCATACCTAGTTGTGGAACATGCAATCGTCTTAAGGGGACCTACGATTTAAAAATTAATCCTTTCTTGAAATGTGAAAATAATTGTGTAAAATTTGATATCATAAAGTCCAATGAGAATTATCAAATTGAATTAAAACATATTAAAGATAACAAACTAGTCCATATTAATACTCATCCTGACTTAGAGAATGATTTAATTAATGTTTTGAAACTGGATAAAGCTTACAAAATTCACGATTTAGAAGTTCAAGAGATGGTAAATAGAGAAATAGAATATGGGCAAGAATATAGAGATTCACTAATAAAATTATTAACTGGAACAGAGGAAGAAATCAATAGAAAAATAGATACTCTAATATATGGAGAAGTAGTATTCGCGCAAGAGAATGAACTTATTAATAAATCACTTGGTAAATTAAAAAAAGATGCTTATGAAAGAATCAAAGGATGGAAACTCAGTTAAAAATGTGATGAATAATTTAAAAGTAGATATCTCAAATGATTAATTGCTAGCAAAGAAAGTGGACAAAAGGAAAACTAATAGGACAACAAAAGGTATTAAAAAGGGGATGCCTCGAAATCAGGTATCCCTCTTTAGTTAATCTCTTCTTCTAACAGTTTTTGTTACAAATCCAAATATAACTAGTACATTAAAACCAACATAGAAAGCAGTAAAACTCCAAATACCATTGGTGGCTAAATCTTCTGTATAGAGGTATCTTTCTGTAAAAAAGAGGTAGATTCCATAGATTTCAATAAAGACTAATCCACTGATGAGTCCGATAAGAAACAAAGCACCTGAAACTTTCACAATCCGATATAGGACAAGCAATATTAGTCCTATTGCTGCGATAATCAAAATGTTTTGTAGAATTTGTTCCAACATCTTACTCCTCTTTCTAGGCTAATTGCTTGCGATAGTAGTCAGCCTGTTCCTGGTCAAGTTCATCAAGTTGGGCAACCAAGTCAAGGTATTCCGCTTTCGTAACCTCATCTAAGCTTGGAAAATCATTCTCACGACTCGTGATGATGAGTTCCAGCTGTCCAGTGATTTCACACTTTGAAAAGCTATAATCAAGAGTTTCATCTTCATACTGTTCCTTTAAAGCTTGGTAGTTGGCTCTATCCTCTGGGCTTGTAAAGCCTTGTGCCAACCATTCTTCAAGTTGACAACGCATTTCTTCTAGTGTTTGGACCATGATCTATTCTCCTTTTGTGATTTCTTGACTTCATTTTACCGCGTTCAAAAATATTTGTCAGCCTTTTTTCTTATATCTCAAGTGCTATTTGTTGCTTCATTTGGGGTGTTGAATCTTCACTAAACTTGGCCAAAGCTGCATCTATCTCCTCTATCTCAGCTTCTTTTTCGACCAAGGGAGCCAAAACTTCATACTTGGCCTTTACAAGCTGGTACTCCTCTTCCTTTGGAAAGACTTTCTCAACTTCAACTTTAGCTACTTTTAACTTATCTCGTAAATCTTTAACCATTTCTTCAGTCTTTTCTTGATCATCTATAATATGGTCAATGGCATTACTAATCCGTTGAATGGTTCCCACGTCTGATTTCAAATCAAGAGCGACTGTATATTGGTTATCACCTACAATCGTTAAAGAGACGGTCTCTTGTAAGGGCTCACTAAGACCTCGTGTAGTCATTTTTAAGTCAAATCCTCTAAAGCTTGCAAGTGTTCTGACTTCCTTGGTCTCTGAGCGGTTATAGGTAATGAGTTTTCGCAGATAGTCCCCTGCTTCTGCACGATTATCCATTTTCTGATTATCAAATTGCATGACAAAATCTTGCGACTTTGTTGCCAAAGATTGGGCAATATCTTTATCATATTGACTCAACCGTTTTTCCATAATAGGGAGGTGCTTCTCGCAATAGGAAATTGTGTGGTGGTATTCATCTTTTGAGCGATTAAAAGCTCGTTTTTGATTTTCTAACACCGTCAGTTCATTTTCCAATTCCATTTTCAGTTTGAGATAGGGGTTACCTGTCGCTAGAGCTTTGAAGTCAGAAGCGGTCATGGTTTGTTCATCAATGTCTTCTGCCGACCGTACAGGGTCTTTTGAGGTCATAATCTGAGTGATATATTTGAGCTTATTCTCCTGAGTCTGCCAGAGATAATTGTCGAAGCTCCCTTTGGTGATATAGTGATAAATATCTACTTCCTGGTGCATGTTTCCTTGTCGGATGAGCCTTCCATTTCGCTGGACAATGTCTGAGGGACGCCAAGGAACATCTAAGTGGTGGACAGCTTTCATGCGTGATTGCACGTTTAGACCCGTTCCACCTTTTTCCGTAGAAGCCATGAGAATCCGTACTTCCCCACTATTGACCTTGCGTGAGAGAGAATTTTTCTTCTCATCGGTATTGGCATCATGGACAAAGGCAATTTCTTCTTTTGGTATCCCTCGATCGACAAGCAAAGCTTTCAATTCATTGTAGACATCAAACCCTTCTTCCTTACTTTTAGGAGTTCCAATATCAGAGAAAATCATCTGAGTGGCTTTGTCTTCAGCTCCTTCACGGTAAATCCGCTCGACATTATCAACGACTTGAAGGATTTTCTGATTGTCTGATAAGGTATAAGCAGGGTCAATCAACCGCATATCAATGGCTAGTTTTCTAGCTTCCCCGGTTATCTTTAACATATTATCTCTACTTGGATCAACACTACCTGACTTGATAGCGTCTGAACGCTCTACCAGTTCTTCTAAATAGTATTTCTGAGCTTGCGTTAACTCGCTTTCCACCGCAATAATCTTGGCTTCAGGTACAGGTAAATCAAGCATGTCTGAAGTCTGAATGTCTGCTGTTTCCTTGTAAATCCGCATGAGTTCAGGAAGGTTGACAAACTTCTTAAACCGTTTCTTAGGTTGGTATTTATCACCAGTCGGGGCTAACTCCATAGAATTTTCAATATTCCCAAAAGCCCCAACCCACGAATCAAAATTTGATACCTGGTATCGTTCTAAGACGTCTGGTTGAATGTAATTCATCATAGTGAAAAGTTCACTAATGGAGTTTGAGACTGGTGTTCCTGTCGCAAAAACGACATTTCTATCGCCATGTTCTGTCTGAACTTGTCTCACCTTCATTTCCATATCCACGTTCTTTTTTGAAGTGGTGTTGGTAATTCCCGCGACATTCCCAAGTCCAGTGATTGGACGGATATTCTTGAAGTGATGAGCTTCATCCACAAAAAGAAAATCAATTCCAAGGTTTTCAAATTCAATAAAGGTATCTCGCTCTAGTTTTTGGAGTTCTTCCAACTGGTGCTCTAGTCCCTTGATTGAACGCTCTGCTTCTTTGACCGTATAATCAGAATCACTTCCTAGTTTGATTTCTCTGAGTTGCTCCAGCTTGTCATTGATATAGGTAACCTGCTTCTCTCGACTCATCGGTATTTTTTCAAACTGGGAATCTCCAATGACAATGGCATCATAGTCGCCTGTGATAATACGTGATACGAACTGCTTACGTTTGGCTTTGACAAAGTCCTTCTTGGTGGTCACATAAACTTTTTTAGTTGGGAAAAATTTCATGATTTCTTGACCAAACTGAGCAGTTAAACTAGACGGCACCACATAAAGTGGTTTATGTACCATTCCTAGTTCTTTCAACTTGAAACCAGCTCCAAGCATGGTCAAGGTTTTTCCAGACCCTACCTCATGGGCGAGTAGAGCTCGTTTTTCTTCCACAATCCGTTGAATGGCATTCTTTTGGTGGGGACGTAAGGAGATATTCTGGGCAAGTCCATCAATGGTTAAATGGCTACCATCATAGGTCTTTGATACTGTACGATTATAGAGACTGTTATAGGTGTCTTCAATCATCTGTTGGACGTCTGGATATTTTGCTACAAAATCTTGAAAGAGTTCTTGTAGGTGTGTTTCCTTGGCACGCAGGACTGTTGTTTTCTCCACATCCGTCACATTCTTTTTCTTATCCCCTTCGACAATTTGTTTTGTGATGGTTGGTTGATTGGAATTCAGGAGATTTTCAAATATTTTACGACCACTATCATAACGAGAACCTGGTACACCTAAACTCCTATCCGTTGCGTTGGAATAGGTATAGGCAAACTTAGATTGGTAAGTGATAACTCCGTCAATGGGACTGACTTCAAGGACTGTTGTTACTTCTTGGTCTGACAGTTCATAGGCTTTCCCCATAAAGGTTTCTTGGGCAAATTTTCCGTAAACAGATAAAGGAATCCAGCGTGAACCGATTCGATAATCAATGTCTGCTAAAGTAATGCGTGCTGGTTTGACTGTTTCTAGAAGTCCTGCATAATGCGGCCAGTTAAAGTCCTGATTGTCTTGTTTCACGAATAGGTCCACCACTTCTAACTTAGTGACGACATCACCTGACAGAAAGTCTTGGCGAGAAACATAGGACAGTTCCCCATTCAAATACTTCTCAGGATCAGGCATAATGAGGTCACCTAACTCCTCAATCAAGGTCATCTTCGATTCAACCTGATAGATAGACATCATATAAGCGAAATCAACACCACGTCCGTCAGCCAAACTGGAATTTAAGGCATCAAGGGCAGTATGTACCTTTTTAACCTCTTTTTCAGGACGCACTAGAGCCTTTTCAAAGGCAAGGGATTTAGTATAGATAACAGACTTTCCACTTGGATCCAGACGTTCATCTTCCAAACTAGCCAGAAGCGAATACTTATCATCACTATCAAAAAGATTGCGGTTCACTGTACTGTTTAAATACCCGTAGCGTTTGACAAAGCTATCATAGGTACGATTGAGTTTGCCTAACAAGTGGTTAAAGGTCTCCTTATCATAGTCATAATAGCGTTGAATGGCAATAACTTCTTGGTAGGCATTGCGAATATCGACCATTCCCTTAATCCGTGCCACTTCTTTCTCAGACAAGGGAGTTTCATAGAAAACTGTCTTTTTATAATAACCCTTAAACTGACCACGTTTGGCTGCATCATCGGTCACATAAACATCTAGAGCAGTGCTATCAGTCACCTCTAAGCTAATAAATCTATCAATCTGTTTTTGAGAATGCTTGGTGTCCCATGCTTTGAAGTTGCCCTCTTCATCGACATAATAACTGATTTCTTCCGTCTTGGTCCCCACTCGAATGCCTTTGTTATCTCGATAGTAAACTGTAGAACCCTGGTAACCAAAACTGTACTGACCCAGATTCTCCCTCATTTCAGCTGGAATGGAAGTATCCATGACTTGTTTGGTCAATATGTCTGGATTAATGATGATTTCATTTCTATCAATCTCTCTTGGGGCTTTTACTTGATGTAGAGCAGTTTCAACACTTGCGATGAGGTTGTCACTAGTCCCCTTAACAGAAAGTGTTCCGCCGTTAAAATTTCTGACCTCGTAGGTTCCTAGCACTTGGCTATTGTATTCTCCATCAAAGTAAGGATTGAGCCAAATGCGACTATCCTTTTCATAACGAATGGAACCTGAAAAGGCTAAGTCATCTGTCACATATCCCTTGTTCAAGTGTTTCTGGAAGAATAACATATCCGTTGTAACATTCGTTCCTGCAATGGCCTTAAAGGTAGAGTCAGGCAATCGAACCCCTCCAAGAAATTCAGTTGTCTCACGAATATCTTGTAAGATGTTTTCTGTTCGCTTATCCATGGTTCCTGTGGAAGAGATAATCGCTACTTGTCCACCATCATGGACCAAATCAAGTGACTTTTTGACAAAGTAGTCATGAATCATATAAGGCTTATCGTACCTGTTATCCGCAATTCGTATATTGGCAAACGGCACATTTGAAATCACCAAATCAAAACTATTGTCGTTAAAAGCCACCGTCTCAAAGCCCTTAATTTCAATATGGCTATTCGGGTGAAGGTGCTTGGCAATGGCTCCTGTAATGGTATCTAGCTCTACGCCATATAGCTCACTCTTTTCTCTTAAGTGTTTAGGCATAGCCGCAAAGAAATTCCCTGTTCCCATGGAAGGATCTAGGATTTTGCCACCTGTAAAGCCGTCTCTTTCCAACTTATCCCACATCTGATGAATCAGGGCAGGGTCTGTGTAATAGGCTGTCAGGGAGGACTGTTTCATATCCGAATACTCTTTATCAGTGACTAGGCTTTTCAGTTCTTCTCGTTCCATAGAAAATTTTGGATTATAGTCATCAAAGAAATCATTGGCAAGTCCACCCCAGCCCACATACTTGGCAAGGAGTTCTTGTTCACTTAATGAAGCATTGCGGTGCTCTACTTCTAGATTTTTTACCAAACGAATGGCCGCAATGTTTGTCTCAACCTTATCTCTAGCAGTCTTTGGATAAAAGTCCGTCATATCTTCTGGAAAATAAAAGTCCGTTACTGGAATCTCTGGAATTGTTTCGACGACTTCCTCTTCAGGAATTTGATTATCTGATTCTTCAAGTTCAGTATCGTTATGACCTTTTTCTGAACCATCTGGTTCCAATAGTCCAATACTCTGAACTGGCTCCTCTTCCAGATATGAGAATAGGTTTAATTCTTGGTCCGCTTCTTCTAACTCTGTTTGTTTTTCTGCCTTTAGCTGATGAAGTGCCTGACTGACTTCTTCCCAGGTCCTCATATAAAGAACTGGATTTTGTTCAATGATATCCGAAAAATCATTGACTAACTCAATCCGAATCAAACCGTTCAATCGAGCATCGCTGACCGACACGACCTCAAAGTCCTGTCCCTTATAGGAAACCAATGACCTCAGAGGATAAGTGTCCAATACTCTCTGAACCAGTGGATTTTCCGCAAATTCTTCATCAACTATTTCTTTTCCCTCAGCTTTCTCTAGCTTGTTCTTCCAATCTCTGAGGGTTAAATCTGGCTGATTGCCTTTATCTTTTTCAAATTGCTCCGCGTCTTCTCTGCTAAGTTCTTGGTGTAAAAAGGCGTAAGCAATTTGTCGCAGCTCTTCAATGGAAAGCTGGCTACCAAAGAAAAATTCAATTTTTTCATGACTCAATCCCATTTGGAGTAGTTCGGTCGCAAGGGCGAGTTGAGTTACAGAGGCATTGGGATAGCCACCTAGTAAAGCAAGATCCGCATTTTTCAAACGAAAACGACCTACCGCATCCAATAAAATACCAACTTGGTCTGGGTCAAACTGAGATAGCTCAATCCCCACTTGAGTCAATTTTTCTTGATTTTCTATCCTAATGGCTTGTCCAATTTTTTCTAACTCCTTTTCTTCGACTGTAGTCAACGTTCGTTTCAGCTCATAGGGACTGCCATCAGCCTCTAGATAGGTAAGTAACTCTTCTCCTTCAAAGACTGGTGTCATTTCCATCTCAGTATCAAAATCACCTCGTCTAAAACTTGGGACTTTGGAACGTTCATTTCGAATTTGGTCAAAATATGTTAGTATCTCAAATTTACGTCGTAAAGATAACTCTTCATAAGCTGGCAGATGACTGGTTTTTCCTGTTTGAACATCTAGTTGAGACAAATCTACATCCAAACTAGCAATAACCAGAGAGCCCTCTTCTCGAAAAGATATTGCCTGATGAACACTTGTTTTGTGCTCATCACCAGTTTCTTCTTGTTCTTGAACTATTTCATCAACTCTTGCTTCAAGTTCAGGTTGGTAGGTCAAGAGAAACTGTTCAATATCCCGACTGATGCGATCTGCTAAATTATTGGCCACACGGTACACATTGACCAGATTAGCTCCCTTCCCTTTTTCTAGCAGAGAAGCCGTCGAAATGGTTTGGTAGTGACCATTGGAATCCAATAGTTGAAAACGTGTGGCAAGATTGAACATGGCCACTTCAATCACCAAGTCTTTTTCAGACGGCGATAGTTTGTCGAGTTTTTGGAGACCAGTTTGTCCGAATACTTGTGTATAGGTCAATAGATCATGAGCAGTATCATAAGGACTAGCCTGGACAAAAGCTGAAACATCTGTCTCAAAGTGAAGTACCTGAACAGATCTTTTGATTCCCTGCCTATTGGTCATAAACTGACGAATAAGACTATCCCACTCCTCATCAAAATGCTCTGCTTGGTAATATAAAAATGCCTCAAGCAGGGCCCTATCACGAGGAATGGTGGCTCTCATCATTTGTAGTAAGACTTCTTGATTCATTTTTCCCTCCCATTTCAAAAAGGCTGAGAGTGTTTCTCAGCCCTTTGTGTTAATCTAGGACCAAGGCTCGTTGGTCTTTTTCTTGTGGCATTCCTTCCATTACAGTTGCCACATAGTGTTGTAAGAAACGACTTTTATGGTCTAGTAAATCTTTTTGCAAGGCAAGGTGAACCAAATCTCCAAAATAATCCTGACTGGAAATAGCCAATTCCTGTTGAATTATGGCCTGTAAGGTTTCAAGGCTAAGTGGTGAATAATCGTCACTATCCAAAACCTCATACTGTTCCAAGGTGTCTGAGAGACTATTTGAGGACATTAAATCCATAATAAAACTAGAGCCTTCACCTGTTCGGTACAGCTTTTCCAGAATGTCAGTCATATCTGCTTGTACTTCATCCTGATAACTATCAACTTTAACTCGTAGCTCATCACTAATCAAGGATAAGTCATCCTCATCCATATAATCTTGATAAACCTGATTGAGGATTGTTCTATCAGAAATACTTAATTCCAAAGAGAGAAAGGCTTTGATAAACTCTTGGTAATCGACCTTCTCCATTTCAGACAAAGCCTCTTTCATGGTGTCAAAGTTCCAAGTCATCGCACAACTCCTTTTGTGGGACTAGTGGTGAATGTCCAGATTGTAGCTCTTCTAAATCAGCTAAACCATCACCATCTGTGTCAATAGCATATGGATTAGTTCCTAAAGCCAGTTCCTGAGCGTCAGTCAGACCATCTTGGTCTGAATCCTTTTCATAAATGGTTTTCGGATTCATCTATTTTTCCTCCTTTTTCTTCAGTCCATAAGCCGTACCAAGTAGAATACCAGCTCCAATCAAGCCCAAAAGGGATTCCTGTTCCCCTGTATTTGGCAAAATGCTTGCAGGAACAGGCGGTTCAATAGTCTCAATTGGTGGTTGAGGTGGTGTGGGTTGATTTGGACTTGGTTCTTCAGGTTGAGGTGTATGTGTTACAACTGTATTTGAGCTAATGACATAGCCATTCACTGTATGGAGATAGGTATTCTCTACCTGACCAGTCGCAATCCGTTTCATCTGAAGGTAAACATCTGCCTGAAAGGCTGAATCATCAGAGATAGTCTCTAAGAAGGATTTATCAAATGAAATTGACACGAGGCCATTTTCTGTATCTACCTGTTGCAAAGTATATTTCGTGACTTCCGTTCCTTCTTTTAAGACCGAACCGTCTTTGAGGGTGACATCCGTCATGAGATAGCTACGATAAACACCATTGTACTCATCATGCTTTTCATCATAGTTATCTTCAAAACCATATTCAAATAATTCTGTCGCACGATTACTTGGAATCATCGCTCCAACTAAGCGATAGTTAAAGATTTGATGCAAGGCCATTTCTTTCCTATCAAGGCTCTCATCTTTATGAGATAAATCAATCACCACATCTTTTTGTGGGTCTAATTTTGGAACATTATTGACCACAGTTTCCGTGACATAAGCCAAGCCAAAATCAATCTGATAGGCTGTATTTTCATACTGACCACCTGTTTTGGTCAGCTCATTTTTAACCATCATCGGAAGCGTAACAACCAAGGTTTGACCAGTCTTCACATAGGTCTCATAAAAGTTTTTTGGATCATCACTACTAAGAACTTGAATGGCCCCTTTAGGTGTAAACTGACGTTTAGCCATGGCATCTTGAACGACTTTCGGAGCTTCTGACAAACTTGCGTAGGTACTGACAGAGAAACCAGATACACGATTGCCATCCTTATCCAAAACTTGAATGCCATCAGAATTTAGGGTAAGGGCTTCTTCTGGGTAATCGTCTACCATGTAAAATCCCTTGGCAAGAACATCATCCGTCACGACCATTTCCTTGTATTGACTGTAATCCAAGACAATTTTGTAATAATTGACTGTATTCGGAAGGACAGTCTTTCCATCAATTGAAATGCCTTCTTGATTGGTATTAGACTTGTGTGGAGTTACTTTAGGGACAAAATTGGTCACCGTATTAGTTTCATATGCTTGTCCAAAATCCACCTGATAGGCCACGTTTTCATAAGACTTCCCTGAATTAAGCATGGTTTCCAAAACCGTCATCGGAGTGACGATGGTAATATTCTCCCCCTTAGTCACATACGATTCATAAAAGGCTTGTGGGTCTTCTGGCATGAAAACTTGGAAAGCTCCTTTAGGCTGAATTTTTTGTTTAGAAAGGGCTGCTTGTAAGGTGTTAGGAGCTTCTGATAATTGAGAATAAGCCTTCACCGTGATTCCTGAAACTGTTTTGCCATCAGATGTGACAAACTGAATAGCTGCTTCATCCGGCAATAAAGCTTCTTCTGGATAATCATCCACAAAGTAAAAACCTTGTGCAATCTGAGAGTTGTCTGCTTTAATCCCTCGGTATTGGTCCAAATCCCATGAGAGAGTATAGTGATTTTGAGTTCCCACTAGCATAGGCTTCCCATTGATGTCCACTTTGTCTTTATTGAGGTTTTGTTTCTTAGGTTCTGGAGTAACAAGGGTGTTGGACACTTCCTTGGTTTCATAGCCATTGCCGAAATCCACTTGGTAGGCCTTGTTTGTATAGGTCTTTGTCTGACCATAGAGACTATCTTTAACCGTCATTTTGGTCAGTAAAGCTAAAGATGTACCTGTTTTGACATATTGGTCATAAAAGGCTTGGTTGTCATCTGGCATAAAGACTTGAAAAGCACCTGTCGGTTTAATCTTAGCACGAGCTAATTTATCTTGAAGGTCTTTAGGGGCTTCATTTAACGAAGCATAGGTTTTAACCGTTATTCCTGATACTTTCTGACCATCAAGCGTTGTTATAGCCGTGCCATTTTCCACCACATCAAGCACTTCCTCTGGGTAATCGTCCACAAAGAAGAAGCCTCGTGCAATTGTCTCTTTAGCAGAACGATCTCCCTTATACTGGTCCAAATCCCAAGTCAATCGGTAGTGGTTGGTTGTACCAAGAGCTACGACTGTATCGTTAATGAGAACACCATTCGTATTTTCATTGTTCTTATCAGGTGTAATAAGTGTAGTTGTCTCCCCATCACCTGGTGTACGTACCGTCACAATATTTGAAGTGACTGTATAATCATTGGTTGTGCCCTTGTTCAAAAGGAGTTTATAACTATTGGAATAGGTTGCCCCATCATTTTGAACAGTTCCATAAAGTTTGGGAGCAGTCAGTTGATAAGACTTAGTGAGGTCTTGATTGACCTCTTGAAGCAAAGTTTCCTTGGCAGTCAGGGTCACAAAATTCTTAGACTCATCAAAGCTAAGGACATAGTTTCCATTCTCTTTTTGTGTTGTTTCCTTATCAAATAAATAACCTGCAGGCAAATAGTCTTCAAAAATGAGACTAGTCGTTTTAGAACGATTGGATGATAAGGCATCAACTGTTAAGGGATAAATCACCGTTGAATCTTTTGCGACAGTTTTATCATGAAGATTAGCTTGGTCACTATTGATCACTTCTTTCATAATCTCTGGAGTTGTCGTCAAACGGTACGCATGATAATGGATAGTCGGTACTTGTGGTGGTGTTGGAAGTTCTTTTGGAATAGGTTTAACAGGTAAGGTTACCTTGGTCAAAGTTAGACTAGGCTGCACCACTTCTTCCAAAGGCTTTGGCGTGAAGGTTACAGGCTTTTCTGGTGTAAAGGTTTTTGGTGTATAAACATCAGGTGTTACCGTAATCGGTTCTGGAACGGGTTCAAGTTCCATCGTTACATGAGGTTTGGGACTATAAGGTGTTACTGTACGTGCCACTGGTAGGGTATTCAAGGCAAACCAGTAAGATAATCCAACATTCTGTGGCATATCGCCTTGTCCAAAGGTGACTGTGTAGGTATTGCCCGATGTGACCGTTGAGACAATAGCTCCTTTATAAGCATAACGACTTGATGTGGTATCCCATTCCTCAGGTAAGTTCAAATCACTTGCACGGTTGGAACCCAAAGAACGTGCTAGACCTTCATTAGTCACTTGAACGGTTGAGCCATTAATCGGCACAAATTTCCCAGATGAATCTTTAACATATTCTAGACCAATGTCATTATGATTGAGGGACGAGTGTGTAAAGACACCTGGTTTTTCTTTGGAGAAGGTTACTTGTGAACCGTCTTCTAAGAAATACTTAGCAACTACACGAAACTCCATCTTGTCTGTTCGCCAGTCACCATTTCCGTCATTTCGATAGGCAATAAAGCCTTCGGTAGGATCATTTGGTACAACCAATTTCACGGCATCGGTTCCAGCTGGTGATACAAGGTTGGTAATATCGTAAGTCACACGACTAATCTTTTTCCCATCAAATCGTGCATGTTGAAGATTTTGATAGTTAAAACTAAGGGTCTCACCTGTTTTGAAGCTATCATAGACAAAGAAGCCCGTGGAATCTAAGATTCTTGAGTAGCCCCCAAGCATAGCATCGCCAGTTGAAATGATCTGATCAGGATTTCGGGTAATAGCCCCATGTTGTACTTGGGGTTCACCATTATTGAGATTGAGGGCTTGAGCAAGGGCTTCAGAAATATAACCTTCTTCACCTTTTGAAATCTCGGCCAAGTCACGTTGATAGCGTTCCATTTCTTTGGCATTGTAGGCTTCAATCGCTTCATTTTCTTTTCTAGTTGCGACTTCTTTTTCTTGATTGCGTTTTGTAATGGCTTCAATCTCAGCTGCTCGCTCTGAAACTAATTGTTGTTTCTCCTGATTAGCCTGATCCACCGCAGCTTGACCTGCACGATTTTCAGCATCTACAGCAGCTTGACCTGCCTGATTACGCCTTTCAATGGCTTCGTTATCTGCTTTTGCCTTAGCAAGTCCAGCTTCATTTTCTTTTTGAATGGCTTGGTTTTTTGCAACAATATCATCTGCCTTGATTTTCTTTAATAGATAATCCGCTACAGCTTATTCGTTAGTTGATTGAATGGTTTCAACAGCCTTGCCATAGTTTGTATAGTCAAGGACAGATGTCCCGTTTCCTGATGAAACTACTTGTTCTTTTACTGTCACATCAGCATCTGCATACTGGGATTTTAAGTCATTGACTTTGGTATCAACCCAAGCATTTGTCTCTTTACCAGTTTGGTTGACACCTTGGTAAGCCTGTGTCAGCTTCTTATTTTCTTGTTCAATTCGGACTTTTTCATCCTCATAAGCTGCTTTGTCAGCTTTGTAGGTTTCAGTGACTTCATTGATAGCCTCAACCTGTGTTTGGGCATCTGCTTCTGATTTTGAAATTTGTTGGTTGGTCTCTGACGCAGAAGTTGTATTTCCTAAATCCATTGGGCTATCTTCAACCGTAGAAACACCTTCAGCCTTGGCCACTTCAACTGCTTGTGTTACCGTATCATGTGGTACGGTGACAGCGATTGCACCATTAGATTGTCCAGTTGACCCTAAACTTTCAGTTTGTTCAGATACAGGGTTTGGTTGTGCTTCTGGTAAATTCGTGGCTGGATTTTCCGTTCGTTGAATGGTGGTGTCAACTGATGATGTGACTTCGTCTGCATGTGCAACCGTCCCACCCCAAGCAACAACAGCGGTCAACATGGTTCCAAGGGCAACCGAACATAGAGTACGGTATTTTTTACTCTTACGAAAGACGTGTTTCTCGCCTTTTTCCTGATTGACAAGAAAGTGATGATTACATGTTTTGGTCATAATGTGTCCTTCTTTTCTTTTTTCTGTAGCAACAAACTGTCACTCTTTCCTCATCATAAAAAAGAAGGCTTGATTTTGTTATCACAATAAGTTCAGGGAAAAGAAAAAAGCCACCCATAAAAGTGGATGACCTGATTATCACCAAATCAATTTTTACATTAAGACGGCCAATTAACCTTTCTAACTTTAGCAGTCTTAAAGCGTTTCTTGTCAACAAGTTTCAGCTCTATTTCTCTACAATTTGTAATTAAGGTGTCGTTGATTTTAAGACTTCTTGGAAAGTATTGATTTCCTTGTTCATGTGATAATTCAACGGTGTAACTAATACCATTACTTAATTTGAAGACCACAAAATAAATATTATCTCTTCTAAATCGTTTACCAACTTTTCTATTCAAAATACCATCCGTTGTATAAAATTTACATTCCATCACATGTAACATTTGATAAAGTAGTAATGTACCAACGATTTTGAATTTATTTTCGTTAAACCATCCATTATCAGCCTTATTTAGACGCTGCAATGTCCAATCATCCTTTAATCCTTCAAAAATACTCCCTGCATTATTAGTTGGTAAATTGACATGATGATCTCTTGATAATCCTAATAGATGGGGAATAGAGGAATTTGGGACGGAGAGAACAATTTTAGGATAGTCCTCCATATTTGTCTGATAAACGTATTTGTACTGAGAAACATATTTCTCAATAGTATTGGCCAAACAAGACATATCGACATTGAGAATATCAATCTCTCCATCAAAGGTCTCGAGCCATTCCAAAGTATATGTCATTCTAATTTTCTCCTAAAAAAGAGAAGGAAGCAGGTGCTTCCTTCTCTTCCACGTATTGAGTTTCACCTCACGCTAGATATGCCCTATCTATTCCTCAAGGGTAGGCAGTCCTGCTATTCTTTTTCTCAACAAACAGTTTGAACTGAGTGCGGAGCCCACAGGCGGGTGCAGACCATATCCACTAGCCCACAAGTAATTTATAATCTTTATTTATCCTTATTATACAGGATAATTCCTTATTTGTCAACACCTATGTTCACGCTTAAAGTTTAGATGAAATGACCACTTTGTCCTAAATATCATACAATATTTGGGACAAGAAGACAAGTATTCTAATATTTTTATTTCGTCGTATAAGCAAAACTCAAACTACTATCCACTCCAGATAATTTACGGAAGGTGTAGTTGGGATTGCCATTATAGTTGGTTTCGGAGATAAGGAATGAGCCATCTGGGTAGACTTTTTCAACGAAAGCCACATGTCCGTATTCTGCTGGTGTACCATGTCCACCACCCGCAAATGAGAGTATAGCTCCTGCTTTCGGAGTCGTGCCTGTTTCACCACCGAGGCTTGCGGCTGTTCGTACCCAATCTTGGCCATTGCCCATGGTACTGATAATTGGAATCTTCTCACCATTCTTACCTTTGAGTTTTAGACCCAGTTGGTTGATACGGGCTGCGACTCCCCACGTACATTGACCGTAAGCATAACCCATACCGTCACCACCTCCTGGAATAGAGTTTTCAAAAAGATCTCCTCGTACAGCTTCAAGTGCTTTTGGATCGCTTTGTGCAGTCCCACCGTTGGGTTGACTAAAGCCTTTTTCAATTTGGTAATACCACTCACTGGCCCGTGTCTGACGTTCAAGTAGCTTATCACCACTATTTCCTTCCCAGTAAATGAGAAAGAGTTGGGCAAGACTGGCTGGATTACCTGAATTTTTGAAGAAGTCCTTTAACCAGTTGGTGTAATAAGGACTATCCCCATGCAACATGAAATCCAGTTGTAACCCCAAGTCATACCACTTTTGATGTTTTCCTTTGGCATATTCGAGCAATAAGGTATGTCTGCGTGACCCATCCGCGGTATCTGTCCATTGTCCTAAGCCTAAACCACGTTTGAGAATATTGGGGTAGCGTCCATTGTATATCGTTGGACCATTAAGTGAGAGCCAGCCCTCATCATCCCACGAGCTGTCTGTCGCACCAATAGGGGGAGATAGATAGTCGCCTTCCGCACGCTTGGGATTAATAGAGGATTCTACCGACCAATTTCCTAAAATGGCTGCAATAGCTTGATTGGTCGCACCTTTGCTTTTGAGATAGTCATAAATAGCCTTTGCTCTCTCGAACTCGTCGCCACCAAATTGACCGATAGTTGGAAGAATGGTGGTCTGAACCTGGATTACTTTTGGAAAGTAGAAAGCTGGATTGACATAGACCAACTTATCCGTGTCATCATCAACCTTTTGATAGGTGAGTTTTAGACCCGTTCCATCCTTGGTTTGACCAATAATATCTCCTGCCAAGACTTTTTGATGTTCATTCACTCGGCCTGAATGAATGCCAAACAAGGTTAGTTTAGTCTTATTGACTCCCTTACCAGATGTCAAAACAACGTTCTCCTCATCAAGAGATACCTTGCCATCCATCGGAGCCACAATGACTTGACCTTCTTTTGCTTCTAAGATGATATGGTGATGAAGCGTTGGTTTTTCATCAATGACCTCATAACCATATCGGTAGGTCATGTTTAAGCTATCTTCATCAGTCTGTCCCTGAAAGGGATTGTCCAATTCTTGAAGGGCTAAATAGTTGCCTTCTTCGGTCAATTCCTTTAGCTCTTCCTGGTCCTCCTCAGACAGCTTGTAAGCAGGTTCTTTATACAAGTCAGACATAGATTTAATAGAATCACCACCATTTAAGTCCATCCACACTTGACTGAGAAATACTTTGTAGGTCGCACCACCTTTTTCCATGAAATCGTCAAGCTTGTAGTCTTGGTATTGATGATTCATGTAAACCATGACCTCATCAATTTTGGTGTAGTAGGCAATCCCTTTTTCGTTGGTTCTCGTATGTTCCGCATCTTCCCACGTCATGCGGGTATAGGCCTTGGTCAATTCCATCTCATCTTGTTGAATGGCACTGCTACCTGAGACACTCATGAAAAAGCTCATCATCAAAAGGAGTATCAAGAAAATGCCTGAGACAATCCAAGTCAAAGGATTTCCCGCAATTGCAGAAAAGAAGGTCAGACTTCCCTTAATGGCTTGGACGATTCCTTTGAAACCTGCGACACTTTGTTTTCTGGCAAGCTTTAAAAAGGTTTGGTAGCGTCTTCTTGGTTTAAGAGGTTGCTGGCGTGTGAATCCTTTTCCCTTTTTGAAGTTCTGGAATCGTTCCTTTCCATGAGAAAATTTTGTTTTGGTAAACCGCACACCAGTCTGTCCACTTTTTACTACCACCTTACCTGCTTGAAAGGTAAACCTTCCATAGCGTCTGGCTTTCAAACTAGTATCCTTCATGGTTCTTAGACCATCTAAATCATCCTCCTGTGCTATCAGGTCAAGGGATTCAGATGCAGCTAAGCCTAATCCAACTTTGACTTTGGTAGAGTTTTTCTTAGACTTTCGGACTTTCTTGAGTTGTTTAACCTCACGCTTGGCAGAACTTACGTCTTTTTCTGCACTGAGTCTATCAAATGATTTTTCTTGGTGAAACTGAAAGCGAGACTTCAGGGAAGGATTTTCTTTTTGGAAAGTAAACTTGGGATTAACTACCTGTTGTTTCTCACTTAGTTTCACTTCTGACAGATGTTTTCTTGCCGTCCGCAAACGTTCTTGAGCTTGAGGAAGTCGATAGTTCTTGATTTCCTTTGCCTTCAACAGTCTAGGAGAAACATAGGTAATTTCCTTTAGAAACTTCTCTTCTGCTTCCTTTTGGCTACTGAGTAGATTTCCTTTTAACTCTGTTTTCTTTCCCTGAAACAGAGAATTTTTGGCTGATTTTAGAAATCTTCCTTTTTTAGGAACAGTCTGTTTTAAGGTTCTAACTTCTTTCCGATAATGCATACGGGCTGATTTTAAGTTACTTCGAAAGTTTTGCCTAGCCTGTTTGACTAGCTTTTTATCCTCTTTCATCTCATGTCCTCATTTTTTCAGGGTCCGTACTCATGATGTCAAAGAGCTTGGTGTGTTGTGGAATCTTATTCTTGAATGGGACAACGGTGGAACCGGCCTTAATTAAGCCTGCCCCTTTTTCAGGATTGACTAAGTACTTCTCCAGCTCTTTAGAAAGTCCAAGCATATGCACCAATTCTTCGCGATCGCTCTTAGCCTGTTTTAAAAGAATCATGAACTCGCTATTGGCAATAATGCGTCTGCCATTGGCATCCAATAGAAGCGTTTCTACATTCTGAGTAATACCTGTCGGTATCGCCCCATACTTACGGACACGACTCCAGAGTTTAAAGAAAAAATCAGAGGCATACTTGTCCAATAAGAGTAGCTGCATTTCATCAAAGTAAATCCAGGTCTTCTTCCCTAGCTTTTGGTTTTTGACCACCCGATTCCAAATTTGGTCAAAGATAACCATGAGGGCAATCTGTTTTAATTCATCGCCTAACTTTTTGACATTGTAAATCAGGAAATGACTGTCTGTTTTAATATTGGTACGATGTGAAAATATGTCCAGCGACCCTTCCACATAGAGTTCCATATCCAGTGCCAAGTCCTTAGCTTCCTGTTCAGGTTGTCGAGCTAAGACAAAGACCCATTCGACCAAGGACGGTGTGTCAAAATGCTTATATGTCAAGCGTGTCACACGATCTATCAAGGATTTTTCACGACCATCCATTTTGCGGTCCAAGAGCTTTCCAATCCAAGACAAGAGAAATTCGGATTTGACCTTAACTGGGTCCTCATCCATATTCTCATCAGATAGATCTAAAACATTTAAGAAGGTGGTAGAGTCTGGGGCAATATCAATACTCTCCCCACCAAAGGCTTGACCGATAATACTGTACTCATTTTCTGGGTCAACAATAATAATTTCAGTATCACTATCTGCTTCCTTGAGCTTTGTAGAGATGATTTCATGTTTTGTCGCCATCCCTTTCCCCGCTCCAGAAGTCCCTAAAATCAAACCTGACGGAGTATTTAACTTGCCTCGGTCAATACTGATGATATTACTTGAGATTTGATTGATGCCATAAAATTTCCCACCCTTGTCCTGAATATCTACGGAAGTCCAAGGTGCATTCACGGCAATATTTGAAGTCAATAGAGACCGAGAAACACCTTCGAGATAGTTCTTCCCAAATGGCAAGAGACTATTAAAAGCAGCTTCTTGCATATAGGTCAAATTATCAATAATCATATCATTAGACCCTGCAACTTGCTTGATAATATCAAGATATTGTTTTAGTTGGTCTTCAGTATCCGCAAGCACTCCAATTAGAAATACGGTGTCAAACAGTTTATCTCCTGTTTGGGTCATGGTTTGAAGAAGAGCTTCAGCTTCATCGATGTTGTTCTCAAGAACATGGCCGACCTTCTCCAAATAGATTCCAGTCCGAGCCATTTTTTGTTGTTCACCAATCTTTTGTGATTCCATCAAGGTCTTCTTGGTTCGTAGCTTGGTCATGGTTTCAGACTTGGTAGAGCCTTTGGCATGTAGGCTAATCATCACTTCCAAATCTGACTGCATGAGGTCTCGAATAAATTTATCCCCTAACTCCATGCCATAGTCACGAACATAAACAATCTGTAATAATCGTTCGTCCAATTCAATATGATTCTTGTGTTTAAAGGAAAGGTAGGTTGGGGCAATAAAGTGTTTGGTGGATTGACCTGAGAGAGTCAAATCCTTGTAAGAAAACGGTAAATGATTTTCGCCTCGTAACATATCCGCAAGGACATTCACTCGCTCCTCTCCACCGAGCAAACCAAGAGATACATCAATCTCTGAAAAGCCACTCTTGAAATATTCTCCAATTTGAGACAGAGAACGAAAAGCTAGTTTTGGTGTTTGGTCGCTCTTGCCAAATGAAAGAAACTTGACGGCTGAAAAATTGTTCTCACCCGCCTCTAAGTTGGCATCCATCATGCGATTCAATTCATCACGATAAGCATCAAACCCATCTTCCTGCAAGGGATAGAGAATACTCTTACGGAATTTTTCCAAATTAACTTTTTGATTGAATATAGTCAGTTGGAAATTGGTCTTATCATCCAGTGAATTGATTAAATCGGAATATTTCTCAACAATAGCTCCTTTATCATCTAAGCCAACTGTTTGATAATTGACATCACCTAAAAGATAGGTTTGTGAGAAATAGCTTGGACTGATCTGCATAAGGCCATTCGGAAAAAGTCCTTGATAGGCTAACGTATTTACGGTAGAAGGTCTGATCTCTTGCTTCTGTGTTTTCGTCTTTTGCTTTTTGTCATTAGAAGAGGTCTTTAGTTTCATTGAGTGTTTTAATTTTTTCACGTTGGTCTCCTTTTCTTCCAGTAAATGTGCGGTCTGGCACCGTTAGTTCATAATGAAAACGGTACTTGAGATAGGTTTCAAATGGTAAGTCATTGGGTCGATAGACCCCAAATAACATGAGTGGAATGGTAATGCTAAAAACAAAACCATAGACAAACCAATCTCCAAATTGCCAGTAAAATAGGTTCAAGCCCAATACCAAAATGGTTATGGCGACGGCTGGAAATACAAAAATAACCTGTCTAGTTGTAAATCCTAACCATGCCCTGTGTTGAACCTTTGAGATGTCCTTAAAGACACGTGTGTTCATAAATGTTCTCCAATCTAAGTAAGCTATAAAAAGAGGAGGCGAGATAGTGACTCCCTTCCTCCTACATCCCCAAAATACTTCGGGCGGTTCGTTGACTGCCAACTAAGGCAATGATTAACAATATGGCCTGTACCAAGCCACCAAACATAATGGCGAGTGATTCCATGACTCCAGCTCCATTTGATACGGCAATCTTACCAGCCGATTCAAACAAGGGAACAAGCGATACAATTAGAAAAATCAAAATACCTTGAACTGCATAGACCATGATGTTTTTAAGGTAACCAATCCCAACACTTCTCCAGTCATCACTAAGGAAGGTCGGAATGGTAATAGGGGCAAAAGGAATCATCAGATAGAGTTGGATAAAGCGAATGGTAATCAAGATATTGACAACCATGATGCTGGCCATTCGTACCAACCAAATGAGAATCGCAAAAAAGCCAATAATCATTTTTCCTACAATCCCAGATCCCTTGATGCCTGTGATGGTATCGTAATTAGCACCACCATTTGTGACAAGCCCTGCCACTTGTTCAATAACATAAGAGGCAATGGCAATAATGGCTTCCACAATAACCGTCGTATTGGTAATCACGACCGCGACCATGATGTAGCTGACAATCATAGGTGCCATGGCTTCAAAGGTCATTGCACCACCTGAGTTTGCGATTTTCTTGGCCATTTTTGAAAATTCGAGTACGAGAACAACCGCAAGAATAGCTACTCCCAAGGGCTGCATAATCCCCTTGGTAATGGCTGTCATGTAAGACCACACCGTCGGATTAAAGTCCGCTAGTGACTTAACCAAGTTGGCAGTTGATTCTAAATCCACTTGAAAACCTTCAAAAAGGCTATCGCTAGATACTTTTTCTGAGGCTAGAAATACAAAAGGTGACGTAAAATTCATTATCATGTCATGTGCAGTCCTCCCCTAAATGGTAATCTGAGTCACAAAAGCACCAGCGGCTCCCACCATGACCCCACCAACAATTTCTAGAATGGCATTTCGGACACCTGGCCCACCATCTTTAATGTTGGTTGAAAGGTTGATAATGCCCATGACAACAAGAAAGGCTCCTACTGCAATTAAGCCTTTTTGTAATAGAGACATGGCTTGAGAGAACATGGAGCTGGCGTCCACTCCGTAAACAAAGCCTGTTAGTTTTTGATTCATATTTTTCCTCATTTCTATTAATGTAGTGACGTTTCTGTGCTTAAATCCCTTATTTGATAGTCTGACAAGTCCAATTCTTCCTCTTTAGCCAATGGATTGATGTGATAGTTCCACCAGCGTACATCGGTTTCCTTATCCGCAAGCCATTTCCAATTCCTATGTTTAAGTGGAAAATATTTCTTGGTTCGAAAAACAGGAACTCCAGCAATGCGTACGAGGCACTCATCTCGTTTCATATTCCCTACTTCATCAGCCGTCATCAAGTCACGAGCAATTTTCTGGTGAGAGGTGGAACTTGAACCCGTCTGCCCAAAAGAACGACTGGTACTTCTGACATCAATGGTTTGTTTGCCTAAAAGACCACTCATAAATTTGAAAGTTTCCTCGTCATTTCCACCCAAATAGAGGAGACTGTCACAGTTCCCCAGTATGGTTTTCCAAGCCTCTTTTTCCTTATAAAGTCCTTGGAGTTGAGCAATATTTTGTAAGATAGGAACTAAGCTCATGTTTCTAGAGCGAACTGTTGAGGTTTGTTCAGCAAAGTCTGGGATTTCTCCGACATTCGCAAACTCATCCAGATAGCTTCTAACATGAATCGGCAGTTGCCCTTTAAAGTCAACATCAGCCTGCCTGGTCAAAGTGGAGAAAACCGTAGAGAAAAATAAAGCAGATAGAAAACGAAAGGTCGTATCATTGTCTGGAATAACAAGATAGACCATGGTCTTTTGAGTGCCCCACGTTTTCAAATCCATAGTGTCTCTTTGCGTCAAATCAATCACCGATTGGATATTAAAGAGGGCAAATTTAGCTGTTGTGACCGCAATCACCGAATCCAAGGTCTTATCCTTATAGTTTTGGAAATCCGCCCAGTTTCTCATGGTAAAGTTCTCGTGACCGTATTTTTTAGCGTAATCTTCAAACAGGACTTCAAGAACACTTTTGTCCTGATTATCTCCCTTTGATAAGAGTTTGATGAGTTTCCCAATTTCAGAAAAGGCTGGATAACGGCCACGCTTACGTCTTGCTTCCTGCTCTTGCTTGGAACTTCCTGGTGGATTGTAAAAATCTACCAAATAAGAGGCAATAGCTCTCACCAATGTCATGGAAGCCTCGTCCCAAAATGGATCACTGCGAGAACCAGATCCACGGGTATTGTTAAAATAGACCGTTAACATGCGGTTCAAATCATTCTCTGTTTCTACATAACGAAAGGGATTAAAACCGTCTGAATTGGTCATATTAACCAAGTCTAAAACCTTGACCTGATAACCGTTTTCCAAAAAGAGTTTACCTGTCTTCTCGGCCAAATGGTCTTTAGGATCTACGACAATATTGGAACAGTTAAGTTGGATAAGGTTGGGTTTAACAAAGCGAAAGGTCTTACCTGCCCCAGAACCCCCAATGACAATCAAATTTTTATTTCGGTCAAACTGGGGTTTCTTCTTTTCCAACAAGGTTAGACGAACATCACGAGCCAAAATCGTGTCATTGAAAGGATTCTTACTGTAAAAGTTCCGCTTTTCCTTACTGGTTCCAAATCGTGCAGAACCGTATTCTTCCCCTTCTCGATAGACCTTCTGTCCTGTCGATACATAAAGATAGACTAGCGTCATCGTTAGAACCCCAAGGATAAAGGCAAGAAAAGATTTTTGAGTAAAGGAAAATAGCCATAAAGGATTGAAAACCTTATTTAACCCCTCTCCTAAGAGGTAGGCAATACGTTCCATAGGTGGGGCATTGGTTAAACTATCATAGAGTAGGGTTAGACGATGGCAGAAATAGCCAAAGGCGAGACCCAAGAGTCCAAAGACAAATGCTTTTTGCCTGGAATACATTACAAGGTCACCTCCTTGGTTTTGACTGCCGAAGGTTCTGTCACTCTAATTTTCTCTTTGGCCAGTTCTATCTCTTGGTCCAAGGTTTTATCAAAGGTTAAACCTTCTAGCTTCTCTGGATTAGACATCAGTTTCTTCAACAATTCATCCAAGTGATGATCGAGCAAGGTCTTATCCTTGGCATAAAAGTAGAGATAGTCTTTTTGCCAACTAATTGCGATTGGCAGTTTTTCTGACTCCATCAACTCCTTAAATTTCTCCACATCGATTGGCTTATCTAGAATGTCTTTACTAACATCAATCGCTTCAATGGCGTAAGGGCTTTGAAGGAGTTCTTCCAGTTTTTGAACCCCAATCTTATAAGCTGAATCTTGAGCTAAGGCTTGCCTAGCCGACCATTCTAAGAGCTTTAAGAGGGTTCTAACTGTCAATAAACTACTTCTTTCCACGTATTGCATCGCTTGACGTTCTTGTTGTTCAGATGACATGGTGACCTCCTCTTTTTTTCGATTCCCTCTCAAACATAAGGTGTTTCCATAATACGGAAACACTCTTGATTTTGGTATCACAAGAAAGTTACGACATAAGCCAAACTATTCCAAAGTAAATGTAAGATGATTGCCGTCATACAATCAGTTTTCAATCGAACAGCAGCCAAGGTCAAGCCAAGACAGCTATACATGAGCCAACTCCCTAACTGATTGGGGCCATGGGATAGAACAAAGAGAAAACTGGTCACGCCTATTTGTACAAAAGGGAATGTCAATTTTTCCCACAGCAATTGCCTATAAACAATCTCTTCAAGGATACTTGCATTGACCAGAAACAATAAAAAGATAATAGGAGGAACCTGCTTTCCAACTTCTACCAATACCTCTTGATTCCTAGTCTGAGCTGGAAATAGAAAACTGATAAAGACTGCAAAAGCAACCATACACGCAAAACCAAGAAGCAACCATCTTAGGCGATTTTGTATGGTCATATTTTTTGATTGAATAGTTTTGTGATGAGTAATCTCTAGACAAGCTACACCTAAAAGAAGCATTTGTAGCAAGACTATACCCTCAATTGTCAGATACTCTTTCAGGTATAAACTCACCAGAAGACCGTTAAGCTTTATGGCTAGATAAAACAACACTATCCTTATCATTGTCACCTCTTGAATAAATCTTCATAATCAATATCTAATACCAAAACAATTCGCTCAACCCATCTTGTCTGTGGCATTAGACGATTGGATTTGTAATGTCGTAATTTTTGATAGAGGCGATTAAACTCACTTGGATAAACATATTGACCTTTGAATACTTTGCGAGCTAGTTCTGCCCAAGTGAGGTCTTTTTCTGCCAGAATGATTTCTAAATTGTCCCAAAATCGTTCATTCATCTTCACACCTAGCCTGTCACTTGTTTTATCAGACTGGCCTGAAACAGCTCTTCTTTTACCTGTCTGGGAAGAAAGGTTCTCACTTCGTCTAGCCCAATAGCTGGATAGACATGATCTTGGCAGACAATGAGGGGCAGACGAAGGTTTTGGTCTGGTTTTTGGAGAATAAGCTGAATCATCTCATTCAAACTTATCGAATATTGACGTTTAAAGCGAAGAAATCGTGGCGACAATAACTCAAAACAATCCATTGTTTTGGCAAAGAGTGACAGTAAGATTTCACGGTTTACATCACACGCTTTTGTACAACGATAAGCCACTCCATAGGTCGTCAAAATGGTTAGTAAGTCTTGATTTGTATTAGCATTATTTCCTAGATATACCTCAAGCATAGGCTCCTCCTTATAGGGTTAGGCTATTTTCAACTGTTTGTTCAGAAGTTGATAAATAGCGACTCATATCAATGGGCAACCGTCCTTCACCAAAGCACTTGACCGTCACTAGAGTCGTTACAATGCCCTCCTTTCCCCTAGCAGAATAATTTTCACCAAAGGCACGAAAGGCTAGGTGATTGTCTTTCGTCAATAGGGTATCTACACCATTTTTAATATCCCTAGTTTCCAAAAAATCCGAAATCCGATGAAGATTGGATTCGTAGAATAGGGGATCATTCATCTCTTTGTGGTAATCATCTTCAAAAGTAACCTCAAAGTCACAATCAAAATTGGGGAGCGACAATATCTTTTGTAATAGCTGATTGGTTTCAGCTTGGTGAATACGTTCTTCTAATTCAGTACACTCTAGGATACTTTTCTTATGTAGTAGGTTCATGTTTTTCTTCCTCTTCCATTCTTCTAAATTCTCTCGCAATGGCTTCAATAACTGTGACAGTCACACTATTGCCTGCCTGTTTGTATAGTT
Organism: Streptococcus sp. 2021WUSS126; assembly: GCF_044427255.1. Classification (NCBI taxonomy): domain Bacteria; kingdom Bacillati; phylum Bacillota; class Bacilli; order Lactobacillales; family Streptococcaceae; genus Streptococcus; species Streptococcus sp. 2021WUSS126. Next base: position 169,283 of record NZ_JAOTGI010000002.1, read on the forward strand.
GACTCTTACTGGAAACACTCTCTGCTCTTTCATAAGCCCAATCAGGAAAGCCTTGCAGTCTGAAACACTCTCTTGGTGTCAGTCGTCTTATTCTTAGGCGATAAAGTTTCCCCTCTAAGACAATGCCTGTGACTTCATACCACTTATCCTGTCGATATTCCAGAGCAGCAACTACCACGCCCATATTGTCTGAAGTCGTCAAGGTATTGGATATTCCCTTTCCCACTCGTCCCCTACGTTTGGTTGAATCTGGATAAGCCAGATTGACAGAGTCTCCAAGAGTTGCCTTTGCGTACCCTCTTTTTGTGGCTTCCTTGATTTTCAGAAATGGCAGCTCCTCCCTCAGCAAAATCTTTGGCACTTTATCTCCACCTTGCATGGTGGTCAAGGTCGGTGACAAGCCCGCAATGTCAAATACTCTTCCGGTCTGGTCAAAGCTAGTCGGCAAATTTCCTGCGACAACAACCCCGTGTCTGTCTTGACTGGTCAAAGTAAACATAGGGTCTTGATTATCCTTAAATCGACGCCCATTTTGACGTTTTTCAATTCTATCTGGGGTTAAGACAGGAATGGCGATTTTTGCCCCCTCTCCTTTACCTCTCGTTAGTGTAGGAGCAAGTCCACTCGTCAGATAGACTTCACCATTCAAACCACGTTTAGAGGGATTGATATTGCCTAGCCTTTCAAGATGAGCTGGGCTGTTTTCTCTTCTGAGAGGAAATATGAATCTGGAACGGTATCTTCTAGAATGTCCGATAATAAAGACCCGTTCTCTGTTTTGCGGGACTTGGAAGTCCTTACTGTTAAGCACCTGCCATTCGACATCATACCCCAATTCATCCAGCGTGGAGAGGATTGTGGCGAACGTCCGTCCCTTGTCGTGATTGAGTAGGCCTTTGACGTTTTCCAAAAATAGAAAACGTGGTTGGATTTGTTTGGCCGCTCGAGCAATTTCAAAAAAGAGAGTCCCTCGAGTATCTTCAAATCCCAATCGTCTGCCTGCGAGTGAAAATGCTTGGCAAGGAAATCCCCCGCAGATAACCTCCACTTGCCCTCTAAATTGTCTAAAGTCATGGTCTGTGACCTCTTTAATGTCATGGTATTCTATTTCTCCTTCTGTGTTAAACATGGCTTTGTAGGATGTTCTAGCGAATTTATCAATTTCACAAAAGCCCAAACACTCATGGCCCTGTGATTCCATTCCTAGTCTAAAACCACCTATCCCAGCAAATAAATCTAAAAACTTCATTTTTCCTCTCTTTCCAAATAAAAAAGAACCTTACGATTTGTAAAACTCTTGCCTATATATGATCATCCATTTCTGGTGCTCGGATGATTTCAACAATCAAAATGATGATTGAAATCAAATAGATTCCACCTAGTATCCACCAAATCATCTTAATCACCTCCCTTTACTTCTTGTCGTCTCAGTTGCTTGGTCCATTCTGACAGCACACCATTAAACACGTATTCAGCTATCACTTCCGCTGACCGAGCAAATCTCATATGTTCCAATGCGTACTGATAACGATCACCGAAATAGATCATGGCATAGTCACTAGCCGACTGAGATAGACCTGATTGTCTTAATTGGTCATGAACCAAAGCCCAAATATAGTCTCGATCGTACTTGGTCACATCATCTACTTTTGGAGTAAAGTTTTCTTCTTGTTTTTCATCTACTAGCTGCCTCTCCTCCTCGTCCTCAATAAGGAAATCACTCCCTTCAGTTTCACTATATTTAGTCTCACTTCCTTCAGTCTCACTAGGGGCTGAATTTAAGACCGGCCCCGTCTTTTTTTGAGACCCCCCTAGTATTTTTTTAACACTAGCCCCGTCTGAATGTAAGACTGGGGTAGGTTCATGTTCTAATTCTCCCAAGTAAATCTTATTTGCCATTCGACCTTTTTCACTGGATGATTGTTGGACTTCATCAATCAAGCCATATTCACGTAAGGTTTTCTTAATAGAGAGTAATTTTGACTTTGAACAGCCTAATAGTGCCATCAGATTTGAATTGGAATAAATCAAATAAATAGCCCCATCCTCATCAATCCAGCCTTTACTCAAAGATAACTCCAAACGATCTTTTAAAACCGCGTAGGCTACCTTAACCTCCAGCTTCATATCCTTATAACGTTCACTCTCAAACAAAACTTTGGGGAGTTTATAATATCGCTCTGATGTCTGATATTGATTAGCGGTAATACGTTTCATGATTGTCCCTCCAAGACTAATATTCCAACATTTCCAAATTCATCAAATCGGACTAAACCTACTTGTTCCATTTCATCAATTAGCTGCGTTGCTTTCTCAATATCAACTCCCAAGATAGTCACGAGATGACACATCACCATTTGACGTGATGATTGTTCTTTCTTTTGCATGAATTCCTCCTGAAATAAAAAAAGCGAGAACACTTATTAAATTGTTCTCGCTGAACTATTATATTTTATGACGTATCTATTTTTTGACTACGCAGTCGACATCCAAACAGACGTTCACATCAATGTACTTTTTTTGAACCTTTTTTATGTCAAAATCACTCTTTTCAATAAAGACAAAATGTTTGAAAAAGTGCTTAAAATAAAGGATTCTTATCCTTTGCTTCGTTGTAGCAACACTACGCACTCCACGTGATGCGTATTTGGAAAAAGATCCACCGGCTGTACCTTGGTCAATTTGTACCCCAATTCCTCATAAAGTTTAATATCACGCGCCATGGTTGCCACATTACAAGAGATATAAACGATTTTCTCTGGTTTTACAGAAGTACTTGCTTTGATAAAACTTTCTGTCAAACCTTTTCGTGGTGGGTCGACAAAAATCACAGTTGGCTTGACTCCATCTGCCACCCATTTTTGCATAGCGGATTCTGCACTATCACAGACATAGGTAACATTATCAATCCCATTTCGAGCAGCATTCTTCTGACTATCAAGGACAGCCTTTTCAACGACTTCTACACCGTAAACATGCTTAACTTGTTTTGCAAAGGAGAGACCAATTGTCCCAATACCCGAATAGGCATCAATCACGACATCATATACCGACAATTCTGCAAAGTCAATGGCGGTCTGATAGAGTTTTTCAGCCATTTCTGTGTTGACTTGATAGAAAGACGGTGCAGAAATTTCAAATTCATTACCCAACATGGTATCTGTAATAGTTTCACTGCCATGCAAAAGACGGAATTCTTGACCGAATATAGCATTGGTATTCTGGTCATTAATATTCTGAACGATAGAAACAAGATTTGGAAATTGGCTTGTCAAACGCTCAACAAGGGTTTCAACACGGAAAATCTTCGGACGAGTCGTAACTAAAACTAGCATCAACTGACCTGAATAATGACCACGACGAACAACAATATTTCTCACAAGTCCTGTCTGTTCTTTCTCATCGTAAGGCTTCAAGTCTAATTTTCTCAACAGGTTACGTGTCGCTAGAACCAAGGCATCAATTTCCTTATGTTGAATGTAAAAATCCTCAATCGGAACTAAATCATGTGAATTTTTTCGGAAGAATCCTGTTTCTAACTGCCCATTCACACGACGAACAGGAACAGCTGCCTTATTGCGATAAGCAAGAGGATTGTCCATTCCCAAAGTATCTGCTACTGCTATTTCTGGCAGACCTGCAATCTTACGTAGATTATTCTCAACTTGTTTTTTCTTAAAAGCTAGTTGGGCTGGATAAGTGAGATGCCCCAAGTCAGCAATACCTGTTCTTAGATAGGTCAAATCCAAGTCCTGATTACGGTCTTGTGAGAAGCTCTGCCATTGCTCCACCTTACCAAAACCAATATTTTTCTTAAGTTTTAAGATGCGCATGGAAATTTTCTCGCCTGGAAGAGCATTGTCTACAAAGAAGACAAAACCATCAATTTTTGCCACACCCTGCCCCTCATGTGTCAAATCTACAACTTCTACTTCGACAATATCGTTTTTCTTTAACATAATTCTACTTTCTATTTTTGGACCACTAAAAAAGTGACCGAAGTCACTTCTAGTATACCATATTTCTTAACGCAAGCCTAACTCAGCCAAGCGCTGCTGGTATTTTTCAAAATTAACACGAAGAGCCATACCACCATACATATCATAGTCGTCAATCCAGTCTCCATTTTCTGGGATTGTAACACGTTCGATACCATTTGCCGCATCCAATAGAAGGCCTGGTCCCTGTAGCCACATAAAGCTTTGTGGCACTGTTGTCGGAGTCATCGCCACAACCTTACCTATAGCTTCGGAGCCAGAGAATAGTTTCATTGGATTTTTAGCCTGTGTCATAACAGCAGATAGCACTTCCTGTTGACGTCTGGTACGACCAAAATCACCTTCATCATCCGAACGATAGCGCGCGTAGTTAAGCAAGGTCTTACCATCCATCTGCTGTACACCGACCTGAATCGTTTGATAAGCAGGAGCATTTTCTTCCAGCTGTAAATCATTCGGCACTTCTACTGAGCTAACGACTTCACCATTAATAGTTGAAAACTGTGCATCAATCGTTACGCCCTCAGGGAAAAGTGTATCAATCGTTGTCGCAAAGGTTGCAAAATCCACCATCGCATAGTACTTGACATCGATGTCAAAATTATTCTTCAACGCCTTCCGAACTTCTTCAGCCCCTTGCTGATTATCCTGTTCTCCCAAAGTATAGGCAGTATTGAGTTTATATTCATATCCCTCAATATCCACCAAGGTATCCCGCATAAAGCTAACAAGTTTGACTTTGTTATCCGTGTTATTCACATTTAAAACCATGATGGTATCCGTTCGAGTTTCACCTGAACTTTCGCCAACACGACCGTCTGTTCCCAAAATTAAAATATTTGTCCCATTCGATGTATCTACGCCGTTGAAGACCTCAGCTACTGGCTTCTCACTCACGCTATTCATACCTTTGAAAAAACTATAGCCCATCGCTACAATCACTAGCGCTATAGCAAGCAATACGAAACTAATAAAGCGCTTGAAACCACCCTTTTTACGAGCTTTTTTAGGTTTAGGTACTTTCGCTTTAGGCTCGATACGAGGAGACTGAAACCGTTGAGGTTTGGCTTGTCTTGTTTTTCTGGATCTACGTTCAGGATAGCGAGGCAACAGTTCCTCTTGCTCATCATCCTCTTCAAAATAATCTTCCTCGAAGTCATCTTCGTAAGCCGTTGGTGTGAAGCTACGTAGAGATTGCCTTGGACTTCCATGCCGTTCTCTCAGCTCTTTTTTATATAATAGATAATCCAACTCACGACTTTCTTTGTCATTTAAGTAGTGGATATTTTTTTGCAAATAATCTAACCTCAATTGTTCATGATGGGTTAGGATATTATTGTTTTTATTCATCTGTCTTCATCCTAGCTGGTCATATAGACCAGGTAATTCCCTAGTACTTTATAGTTTATATCTAAACTAGTCAATTCTTTTTGAGAATAGGCTAATAATTCCTCAGACTGATTGTCAAGGTCCAGTATGAAAAAATACTCACCCAAAGCCGTTTTCAGGGGTCGGCTTTCTATTTTTGTTAAGCTGATTCCTCTCCATGAGAAAACAGACATGGCCTTATACAAGGCTCCTGGCAGGTTATCTGGCAATGTCAGTGCAAGACTGACTTTTTTAGCTACTTGTTCCAGGGCAATAGACGGAGCCTTATCCCCCAAAATCCAAAAGCGTGTAAAATTCTCGCTAATTTCCTGGATGTCTTGCGCAATTACCTCCAGTCCATATTCAACAGCTGCTGCTTGCGGAGCAATTGCCGCAAATGGTTGTTCAGGGTGTTCTGCCACAAAGCGAGCAGCATAGGCTGTACTAGCTGTTATTTCAATACGAGCCTGAGGAAAATGTTCCTGAATATATTTCTTCCCCTGAGAAATTGCCTGCGGATGAGAATAGATAACCTCTACAGCCTTATCAGCACTCGTGGCTAACAGTTGTTGGGCAATCGGTTGAACAATCTCTGCAACCGCATGAATCGCCGCCTGATGAAAGAGATAGTCAATCGTTTCATGAACACTACCTTCAATCGAGTTCTCTACTGGAATAACGGAATAGGTAACTTCCCCCGTTTCGTAGGCCTTGATAACCTCTGTAATCGTTTCAAAAGCCTGCAAATCCGCAGTCGGAAAGGCCTGCTGGGCCACTTGATGTGTAAAAGAACCACGAGGTCCTAGATAGGCTACTTGCATAAAATTTTCCTTGCTACTTGTTCTGGATTCAGTTTATCTGTATCGATTACAGTATCGGCTAAACCTTGATAAAGTGCCATTCGTTCACGATAGAGGGCTTCAAACTCTTCCTTACTACACTGTAAAAAGAGAGGTCTTTGCGACTGTCTATCCTTACGAATTCTCTGATAAGAAACTTCAAAGGAGGCAGTAAGAAGTACATTGTCCTCCCTATTTGCCAACAGCAATTCCCTGTTTACTTCAGATTTAATCACACCACCACCAGTTGACACGATACAATTACTAGGTAAGTCCAGCAATTCTTTCAACACCTCTGTCTCCAGTTGTCTAAACGAAGCCTCTCCTTCAAGACTGAAATAGTCAGCAATAGGCATACCAATCCGTTCTTCAATGATATGGTCCATATCGTAAACGGGGAGATTTACCAAATGTGCTGTTGTTGTTTTTCCAACTCCCATAAATCCAAGTAAAACGATTGGCATACATTCTCCTAATCCATCAAACTATTTAAGTGTTCAAAGAAGGCAGGATAGCTAGTATTGATAGCTTCTGCTCTTTCCAATACAACTTCTCCATCTTTGGCCAACAAGGCGGCAATGGCAGTCATCATACCGATACGGTGGTCACCAAATGTATTGATTTCAGCACCATGTAAAGCAGTTGGTCCGTGAATAATCATACCATCTTCTGTTGGTTCAATAGTTGCTCCCATACTATTTAGAGCATCTGCAACAACCTGAATACGATCCGTTTCTTTAACTTTCAACTCCTCAGCATCACGAATAATCGTTGTTCCATGTGCTTGAGTCGCTAGTAAGGTAATAATTGGCAACTCATCAATCAAACGAGGAATCAATTCGCCTGCAATCTCCGTAGCCTTCAATTCCGACGTTTCAACTGTAATGGTAGCTGATTTTGCAAGTTCATCTATGTTAGAAAGAGTCATTTTACCGCCCATAGCTTTAATGACATCTAAAATACCAGTCCGAGTTTCATTGATTCCCACATTTTCAAGGATAATTTTTGAACCTGGTACGATTAAGCCTGCAACCAACCAAAAGGCAGCACTTGAAATATCTCCTGGAACTGTAATCTCTTGGGCAATAAACTCCTGACCACCTTGGATGCGGATTTCCTTGCCATTGACTTCCAACTGTCCACCAAACTGGACAATCATATCTTCTGTATGGTTTCGAGTCAACTCTTTTTCTACGATGACCGACTCTCCCTCAGCCTGCAAGGCAGCAAAAATCAGAGCTGATTTTACTTGGGCAGAGGCTACAGGGAGTTGGTAGAGAATTGGTTTTAAATTCTTATTCCCTTTGATGGTCAACGGAGGTAGGTCACGTTCAGTTTGTCCAGAAATCTCTACTCCCATTTGACTGAGTGGAATAGTTACTCGGTCCATAGGACGTTTGGATAAGGAATCATCACCAAACATAGTCGCCTCAAAATCTTGACCTGCTAAAACGCCTGAAATCAAACGAATCGAGGTTCCAGAATTTCCCATATCCAAATCATTTTTGGGTGCTTGAAGACCATCAAAGCCAACACCGTGTACTTCAACAATATCACCATTGTCTTCAATTTTTACACCCAAATCACGAAAGACCTGCATGGTTGACAAGACATCTTCCCCACGTAAAATATCGTGGACACGGGTAACACCTTTTGCAAGGGAACCAAAAATAATAGAGCGATGACTAATTGATTTATCTCCTGGGACACGAATCGTTCCCTGTAGTTTTTCTACGCTTCTTCTTAATTTCATATCCTTACCTCAAACTAGTATCACTTCTATTTTATCATATTTATAAAATATTTTCTGATTTTTATGACAATTACTTGTGAAAAATCAATCTCTATTACATTTTGGGAAACAAAAAACTAAAAATATTTACTATAAAAATTTTAATAAAATCTATAAAACAAATGTAGATTATGGTATACTAATGATAATAAATTGTTATCGGTAGGAAGTTTAATTATGTCTCGTTGGAATCAATTTTTAACAGAAATTACTTATTCAATTATTCAAGCACATACAGCTCAAAAGTCACTGTCACTATATATCCCGTTCGAAGATTCTTTATCAAAATCCTTAGCATTTGATACAATATCACAGGAACTATTGGAAAGAGAAATTGACGGAAATGGCACAGTATTGTATAGTGATTTCGGAGATAACGATATTACAGACGAGTATAAACTTTCATTTACAGAAAAATTTTTCAAGCCTATTTCAGTATCTGTTAATAACTCGATACAAGGATTTGGAACAGCTGGTCTATCATTAAAATATGATTCAACCGAGATAGAGAAGAAAATACTAAATAATAGCAACAACTACAGATTAATATTTCTAATCCAACATTGGGAGTGGCTGGGGAGTGAACTAAAATTATTTTTTATACGCCTGATCAATAATATCTCCCATTATGAAAAGCAATATAATAAATCAATTATTATTGTAATTGGAGGCTCGGAGTTAAAAAATAATGATATTAGATTTTCAAAAAACTTTGATGTTCATCATTTTGAATTAAACGATTTAAAAGATACTTTAGGTAATATTATACAAACTTCAAACATCTCTGATAACTTAGTAGATACACTGTATCCTCTAACAAAGGGAAACTTAGAAAAAATTTATAATTTTATTTTACTATCACAGAATAATTCTAAGATTGAAAAGTTATTAGATGATTTGTTAAATACGATTGAAAAGGACTTTAGAAAGAATAAAATTGAAATTGATTTCATTTATCAGCTATCAGTACTTCCTGAATATTTCAATCCATATGATGCCGAAGAATACTTCAATTTAAAAACTTTTCAAATTGAAAAAGCTATTGATATCTTAAAAAAATTACTAGTCTTGATTCCTGTAAAAAATAGAACAAATTTTTATAGTCTGATATTGATTATGAAAGATAAGCTTCTTTTAACGGTTGAAAAAGGACAAAAAGAAATCTATAGACGGTACTATCATTATCTATGCGGAAAGGAGCCATTTAATTACAGACTAAAGATAGAAATTTTAGCAAGACTTAAGGAGAGTCAAGAATATTTATTATCACTATACTTACTCTGGTATGAACATTTATTAAATCAAAACGAGATATTAGAAAGCGAAAAAAAGAGTTTATATAAACTTGAATTTCTCACTGAAGAGACTAAATCAATATTTTTAAAATGTATTAAATACAAATATACAGATGGTGCCAACTCCCTTTATAAAGAAATCTTACCCGAAAGTTCTTTACTATCTTCAATATTATTAAAAAATGATATCAATTTTCAGGGAAATACATCACAAGGTTCTTCTTTTCATTCACTTTGTGATACACTTTACGACAATATATTATCCGAAAGTGACAAAGATGTCATTATTGAGCCTGTTCACTATCTTTCATGTATTTATATGCTACTACCTCATTTAATAGATAAATTTAATGAAATAGATAAATTTCAAGTTTTAAATGAAGATATCGTAAATAAATTTTATACAACAAAAGATATTGAGCAAAGTGCACAATATCTTAAAAATATCTATTTAAGAAAAAGTTTTTTATACAAGGATAACGATAGATCAATCGATGATGCAAACAAAGCTTTAAAATTTTTTAACAATCTTGATGATAAAATTGAACAGTATTACACACTTGGTAGTCTTCTAGGATTATTACTTGTTTCTTCTGACTATGAGCGAGCAAATCAAGTGAAACAAGAAATAGAATTATTATCAGATAAATATAATCTCCCACTATACTGGAAATCAAAAAATAATTTTATTGTACTAGACTTTCTTTCAGGCTTGGAAGGAGAATTTGATTATTGGAAATCTCAATTTGAAAGCATTCTTGCTGAATATGATTTAAATGATGTGAGTAAACACTTAATATATACAAATCTATGTTCAATCTCTCTGTATTTTTCTAAAACAGAAGAGTACAAATGCTATAAAACGAGACTTGAAGAATTGATGGAAGTTGATGATTTAGCTGATGTCAACGATACTTCAATAGATGACTTTTACCGCTATTTTTTCGGGTGGTTTGAGTTTTGTAAATCATTGCTAGAGAATAGTCACCAGCTTGCTAAAAATAAATATTTACAATTACAAGATTTTTATCCAATAATCTTTAAATCAGAGAAAAAAATGCTGATTGAAAAACATCGCCGCTATGGAAGAATTTTTGAATCGGATGTAAAAACAGGAAAGGAATTTTCTGAATTTCTATCACAATCTAAGTTCTCTTCAAAGGAGTGGACTTACTATCGAATGGGGCTTATGCTGACTGATATACAGTATACTAGTGCATTATAAACTACTTAGTATTACTAGTTTGTGAACATCGGTCATTGTAAATCCATATTGTTCGAAGTTATAATTAAATGAACTATGGTCAGTTGTGTAAGGCATTGTTGCAATATCGAATACAAAATAACTCCCATCTGACTTTATTCTAAAATCAACTCGTCCGTAAGTCGTTATACCTAAATACTTGGCGAGTTTTTTTGTTGCCTTTTTTAATTCCGTACATATTTGCTGATTTTCTAACATTTCAAATGAATAGCTATTACTATCAGATAGTTCGCTTGTCAAAATTTCTGAAGAAGATACGATTTTTACTGGATTTAATACAAGATACTCTCCTTTAATATTAAAAAATGGGACTTCAACTTCAATTCCTGAAATATACTCTTGCAAAAGAAAATCTGTTTTTCCAATATTTTTCCACTCAAAATTATCTACGATTGAATCATTGGAAAGATTAATACTTGCTGATTCTGAAATCTCTTTTCTAATATATTTTTGAGTTTCAAAAGGCTCACCTAATACTTCGCCACCTTTTATACAAACCGTTTTAGGTGTTGAAATATTAAACCTATCTGCAACAGCTCCCCAAATAAATTTATTACGACATAATGAAACCGTTAGCGCATTGGAACCTGTATAATCAATACCAAAATAGTCACAAAAAGATGGAATCAACGATTTTTTTCCTTCTTTTCGTCCATCTCTAGCCAAATTATAAACTAATAATGTTTCTTTTGATAAGCATGAATAGTGTTTTAATATATATTCTACGAAATCTATTTCAGTGTAAAAAACATTCAAACATAATCCAGTTTTTAACAATGCTGAGGCTATCTCCTCAAATTCTGATAGCGAAAAAAATTCACTATCAGATGCATGTTCAATTGTAAAATAAGACATTTTTTTAGTTTGCATTTGCAAATTGGCAACCAAAAATAGATTAGTTTTTTTGCATTCTTTGTCAAATTTTTCAAGGTAAGATTTTATTAACTTTTTCACTATAGAACTCCTTTCTCCTACCGATAACAATTTATTATCATTAGTAAATTGATAAATTATCGTATATAATAGCTTTATTACGACATATTAAGGAGATTATATTATGAATTACGACACTATCCAGAGATATCTTGACTTTTGTGCTATTCAAAGACGACTTAGTTCTCATACTATCCGAGCATACAAATCTGATTTACATCAGTATTATAACTTTGGGACCAATGATATTAGGTCCTATCTTACTTTTCTCAACCAACATATAAAAAAGACTAGCACGCTAAAACGTAAGATTGCTAGTCTTAAATCATACTATAAATTTCTGGAAGAAGAAAAACTAATTTCAAAAAATCCCTTCCATCAGCTTCGACTCCACTACAAGGAAGAGAAAAAGCTTCCTAAAACGATTTCCTTGAAAGATTTACAAAAAATATATTGTTTCGCCCACCAACAAATAGAAAATTCTAAAAATAGGCATTCTAAGCGGAAAGCTATGCGAAATCTACTCCTTATCTCGCTACTTTTATCAACTGGGCTACGCATCTCTGAATTATGTAATTTAAAACTTGATAATATCAATTTGGAAAATAGAACCATTCAAATACTCGGAAAAGGAAAGAAAGAGCGATTACTCTATATTGGAAACGATGAAACACTTTCGTTACTTGAAGACTATATAGCGCATCATTGTGGTCATTCTAGTTATCTATTTACCGGTGTGAAAAACGATGATCATCTTAAAGAACAAAGTGTGCGCTTAATTCTGAAAAATATTTCTCACTCGCTACAACTGAAAAAACATATCACTCCACATATGTTTCGACATAGTTTTGCAACTATGTTACTTGATAATGGTGTCGATATTCGACAAATACAACATTTACTGGGTCACAGTAACATCAATGTGACACAAATCTACACTCATGTCTCTCAAAGCAAGCAGGTAGAAATTCTAAGTGAGCATAATCCTCTTAACCAAATCACACCACTACTTCATACATAAGTAACCGCAAACCAAGTAAACTTGTCCTAAATCACTGAGCCGGATTGTCATAGAACAGTACCTTATCCAAGATTGTTTCTAATATTTCTTGGTTGATAGATTGAAAGAATGTGACTTCCACTTTTCCGAGACGAATTTTCATCAGAATATCATTTCTGCCTTTCTTCTCAAAGCGGCGAGATTGGGGAACAGTCAATGGGACGATGGGGTGTGACATAAAAAATCCTCCAGTTTTGTTTTTTATAACAGTATACTGGAGGAGGGAGTGATTGGATAGATGCCTTGTTATTAGGCAGTTACCATAAAAAACGTTCCAGAGTTTTATGCTTTGGAACGTTTTTCAATATACTCCGTTATTGGGCGGTTACAAAATATGCAACCATTATCAACCATTTATCAGTGCTACTCTTAAAACATCTCCACAACCCTTGCCTATCTAAGATATAAAATGAATCCATTAAAAATAACAATTGTGATTATAGTAAAACTTCAAAAAATACAATTAACCCTCATATTCTAGCTGACTCTTCAATACTTATTCTGAAAACATTCCGGACTACCAAAACATATCATTCTTGATAAAGAGTTGGAAAAGAACTATTCCAAACACCACATAGAAATTATTAATCGTAGTTATGTTCCATAATTAGGAGAATTTTACTATATATTCAAGAAAACTGTCACTTTATTAAACTTCTTCAAAAAAGGTATCTGGTCGATTTGGATCAAAAATCTCATTGCAGGTCATAACTGTAACTAAATTTTCTGTATCTGATAGATTAATAATATTATGAGTCCAACCAGGAATCATGTAAATGGATTCAATAGTGTCTCCAGATACTTCAAATTCCACAAATTCACCTGTGACAATATTTCTCTGCTGAATCAGACCTCTGCCACTAACTACTATAAATTGCTCCCACTTGCTACTGTGCCAATGTTGCCCCTTGGTAATACCTGGCTTGCTAATATTGATACTAACCTGACCACAATCAGCTGTGTGTAACAACTCCGTGAAAGAACCTCTATCATCCACATTCATTTTTAGACCATATTTGAACTTTTCTGTCGGCAAGTAAGTCAGATAGAGTGAAAATAGTTTTTTCGCAAAGGAATCGGCTGGTATCTTAGGCATCATTAAAGTCAATGGTTGTTGCTTGAAGGATTGCAAGAGAGCAATAATTTCTCCCAAGGTAACACGATGAGTGGTTGGAATCCAAGCATATTTGCCATTAGTATCCTCAACTGGAGTTAGCCCCTCATAGTTACAATAAACTTCCTTGCCCTCCAACAAATCCAACATACCATCTACTAAATCATCAATGTAGAGCAGTTCGACTTCCGCCTTGGGATCTGAAACAGAATAAGGTTGATCATTAGCAATCGCCCAACAAAATGTTGATACAGCCGAATTATAATTGGGTCTGGAATGCCCCATCAAATTTGGGAAACGGTAAACTGCTACTTTTACTCCCTGTTCCTGGCCATGTTGAAAGAATAATTCCTCTCCTGCCAGCTTGCTTTTCCCATATTCTCCCTCAGCATAGCGCCCAATTAAGGTTGCCTGGATAGAAGAAGATAACATGATAGGGGCCTTACTATTGTACTTTTTGAGCTGTTCCAATAGCTGGCTGGTAAAGCCAAAATTGCCCTGCATAAATTCTTCGATATTCTCTGGACGATTCACACCCGCAAGATTAAAAACAAAGTCCGCCTCTTGGCAATATTGCTCTAATTCCTCAATCGTCGAGTCTATATCATATTCAAAAATGGACTGGATATGGATATTGGGTCGCGTTCTGTTTTTTCCACTTTGAATCGTCTTCAAGTGATTTACCAATGCTGTTCCAACCATTCCCTTTGCGCCCGTTACTAAAATTTTCATAGGAAGTCTCCTTAGTATTTGCGCCAAACCATCTTATTGACGATGCTAGTGTAGGACTGAATGATTTTTACAACCTTATCTGAAACATTTTCATCCACATAATCAGGTACTGGCAACCCTAAATGTTTGTGCTCATTCATAGCTACAGCCACATCAACTGCCTGCAGAAGACCAATTTCATCAATTCCAGAAAGGATGAAATCTGCCTTATCTAAGGCTTCTGGGCGCTCTGTACTGGTCCGAATACAAACTGCCGGGAAAGGCTTGCCAACTGAAGTTAAGAAACTCGATTCTTCTGGTAGAGTTCCTGAATCAGAAACGACAGCATAAGCATTCATCTGTAAACAATTATAGTCATGGAATCCTAACGGCTCATGCTGGATAACACGTTTATCCAAAACAAAACCTGATGATTCCAGCTTGTTTTTACTGCGTGGATGGCAAGAATACAGAATTGGCATATCGTATTTCTCAGCCATCTTATTTACAGCAGTGAACAAACTGATGAAGTTCTTGTCGGTATCAATATTTTCTTCACGGTGCGCAGACAACAGAATATAGCGCCCTTTTTCAAGACCCAAACGCTGATGGATATCCGAAGACTCAATTTTTTCTAAATTCACCCTCAAAACCTCAGCCATCGGCGAACCTGTTACATAGGTTCTCTCCTTAGGTAAGCCATTGTCAGCCAGATAACGACGGGCATGCTCAGAGTAAGCCATATTGACATCAGAAATAATATCTACGATACGGCGATTGGTCTCTTCAGGTAAACACTCATCCTTACTTCTGTTTCCAGCTTCCATGTGGAAGATAGGAATATGCAGGCGTTTAGCACCAATAACAGAAAGACAAGAGTTGGTATCACCTAGAACAAGTACTGCATCTGGTTGAATCGCAACCATTAGCTTATAGCTTTCTGCAATAATATTTCCCATGGTCTCACCCAAATCACTACCTACCGCATTCAGATAGACCTCTGGATCTTCCAAATTCAAATCGTGAAAGAAAATACCATTTAAATTGTAATCATAGTTTTGACCAGTATGGGCTAGAACTACATCAAAATAACGACGAGTTTTCTTAATAACCTCTGATAGGCGAATGATTTCTGGCCGAGTTCCAACAATAATCAAGAGTTTTAACTTGCCATTGTTTTTCCAATTTACTTCTGTATATTTTGTCATTCCTATTTTCCTAACTTTGCCATTTCTTCTTGAATGTAGGCCAGGGAAGCAATTTTTTCCTTGGTTTGTTCTACTGATAACAACTCTGTATTATTGCTATTAAATTCTGTCAGTGGATTACGATCAACATCTCCTTGATTGAAATATTTATCATAATTCAAATTGCGATTGTCGCAAGGAACTCGATAGAAATCACCTAAATCAATTGCATTGGCGCATTCTTCATTTGTCAATAAGGTTTCATACATTTTTTCCCCATGACGAACCCCAATGACACGAATCGCTTCTTTATCTCCTCCAAACAACTCACACACTGCTTCTGCTTGTGTTTGAATCGTACAAGCAGGAGCCTTCTGAACAAGAATATCTCCTGGTTCCCCATTTTCAAAAGCAAAAAGGACCAAATCCACAGCTTCTTCCAGGCTCATGATAAAACGTGTCATGCTACCATCTGTGATTGTCAGTGACTGACCTGATTTAATCTGATCAATCCAGAGAGGAATAACGGAACCACGTGAACACATAACATTTCCATAACGAGTACAACAGATTTTCGTTTTTGTAGTTGTTCGACTCTTAGCCACAACAACTTTTTCCATCATCGCTTTAGAAGTTCCCATAGCATTCACTGGATATGCAGCTTTGTCCGTTGACAAACAGATAACACTTTCAACACCTGCGTCAATAGCCGCTGTCAGCACATTCTCCGTTCCAATCACATTTGTCTTCACTGCTTCAATAGGGAAAAATTCACAAGATGGCACCTGCTTCAAAGCAGCCGCATGAAATACGTAGTCCACATCGTGCATGGCATTTTTAACCGATTGCAAATCACGGACATCTCCCAAGTAGAAACTAATTTTATGTGCAACTTCGGGCATTTTAGCCTGAAATTCATGGCGCATATCATCCTGTTTTTTCTCATCGCGAGAAAAAACACGAATTTCTGCAATATCTGTCGCCAAAAAGCGATTTAACACAGCATTCCCGAAAGAACCTGTTCCACCTGTAATTAATAGTGTTTTTCCTGAAAATAATGACATTTTTTCTCCTTATCCTGCTTTGAATAATTTATAATATTTGTAAAGTAAATCAATACTTAAGAGCATACAAATAAATACAATAAAATACCGTGCAAGTACATTTTCTAACAAAAACATTCCTCCCACTGTTGATACTAACATTAATAAAACTGGGAAGACATATAGTTTTATAGAAAATACATCGCTATCTAACTGTCTCACTTTTACATAATGTAAAACAAATAAAACAATGTACGATGCTAGACTAGAATATGACGCAGCTACCGCTCCATATTGAGGAATAAACACATAATTAAGCACAATATTAAAAGTAGCAACAATAATAGTATTAGTGGCAACAGCTTTGGTCTCTTTTAAATAGTATTCTAAATTAACAAAAGTAGAAGTTAAAAACATAAAATATGTTGAGGCAATGATAGGAGGAATATTGGCAGCTGAATCATAGTAAGCAGGCTCAACCATGAACACCAATACCTCATAAAAAACCATAATTAGTACAATACAAGCCAGTAAAGAAATCCAAATAAATGGTGATACAACTTGGTTTATTAATTGCTTTTCTTTTTTAGAATATTTCTCTGTGAACCACGGTAACCATAAATTTTCAAGTGTTGTCGTCATAACAAGTGGAATAAGACCAAACTGATATGCCAAACCATACAACCCAGCTTCACTGCTATCCCACCAAAATAATATCATAGTCCTATTAGCTTGTGCCAAGACAACTGTAGATAATAAGTGGAAGATTACTGGAATAGAAAATTTAAGCGCATAACTCCAATATTCTTTTTTATAAATTGTCCTCCCTTTTAACCAATAGATAATCAAACAAATGAGCGCTGTCACAAATAAAACAAGTGCATTAGGTAAAATTCGACCTAAATACCTATCCGTCTCAAGGTTTTGAATCCAAAAAATTGAAAGCAAAATAATGACAATGTTGGGTATACTCTGAGTAATTGTTCGTAAAAAATACCGATAGTCTAAAACAAGACGCCATTGCACCATTGTTACCATACTTACTGCATAGGCCTGGAGGCAACAATACAATATTATTTCCAATGAAAAAACATTTGGAATAAAGAGAGAGATTATACAAATCACTGTGGTCTGAATAACCGCACTTAGGGTTCCGAGACCAAACATGGAGGACAGATAATTATCCATCTCTTCAGGAAAATCAATGACAGCAGAACGAACCGACTCACTAATAGACAAAGTCAATACAACAGATAATATACTAGCCCAAGACAGATAGGTTGTAACAACCCCATAATCTGATGGAGAAAGTAGACGAGTAAAAATAGGAACAGTAATAAAAGCAATCGCCTTGTCAAAAATGTTTCCTAGTAGGTAAAAAATACCTGCTCCGAATAATTTCTTTTTCAATTATAACCTCTGTTTCATCTTATAAGTAACGTTCACAAAAATTCTGGGGTAACGAGTCAGAAAAAATATCTTTTACTTCTGAATAAGAAAGCGGTTCGATAGAATTTTCTATGAAGTTCTTTATAGCCCTATAACCCATTGTACTCAACAACTCATCATTTGGAATTGCTATGCTATGTGGGTATCTCTTCAAAAAAACTACATTTTTATCTCTATCATTTTGGTAAACATAAATAATTTTCTTTCCTGTCGAAATGTAATCGAATGTTTTTCCAGCAATTTGTTTTCCCTCAGGTGTCCCAAACATAATTAATACATCTGCACTACCAATCGCCTGGTAAGCAACCTCAGACGATACAGTCCCATAATTTAGAATTGATGATGACTGAGAGGAATAGGTGTTAATCAAGTCGCTACAATCTCCCCTATGGTATATAGACATTTTAAAATCTACTTCTTCAGAAAGTTTTAATAACATTCTTAAAAAATTCTCTGGATTTCTTTCTCGCTTACTAAGGGAACCAGCATAAACAATACTAATGGACTTTTGAGAATTTAATTTTTGATTGCTCACAAACTGATTTGGTGCTAACAATGGGAGTTGGCACGACTGAATTGAGTCCTCAACTTTCTCTTTTTCATAAACAAACGGAATCATGACATATGTCCCTTGGCTAGCCATTTTCTTTTCCATCTCTATACGACACTTTTTTCGGCGCTTCCTAAATATACTTGGTAAACCCACATCAATTAGTTCGCTCCAAAAATCTACTTGATAAATGATTGAATTAATCTCGGGATATTTCTTACTAAAATAATAATTAGCTAGTTGAAACTCAAATGGAGCAGCTATTGATAGGATAGTGTCTATCGGATTGTCTTGATGAATTGCCTGTATTTTTTTTACAATTTTGTTCACCACAATATTATCTACTCCAACACTGCTACTATTTCGAACTATGTTTGATAAGATTTTTTTTGACTTATACAATATTCTCCATATTTTTTTAGATTTCCTCTTATTTATTTTAGCAGATAGATAATCTTCATAATACCAACTCCAATTAAAAACTTTTTCTGAAAAGTTAGCTCTCGCATTATCATAGGGGGATTGATACGTTAACAAAGTTATCCTATATTTATTTTGTACATAGCTAGCTATCCTATGCGCAATAATACCATTCATACTTGCATTAGGATAGTATGAATCCACCAAAATTAGTAGATGTTTTTCCTTATTCATATTGTTCCTCATCAGCCCTACTTAATATGTAAATAAAAAGAAAATAAAACAATAAATTTTTTCCCATAAAAAGTGTAGAAACAAAACATAACATAAAATTTACTAATACAATAATTTTCGCAATAGTAACTCTACTATGGAAGTAAGCTCGTAGATAGAGTATTACAATGATAGAAGAACCCACAATACCTAAACACCATAGATTAAAAGCCCAAGCTGGATAGAAATAGTGCTCCAGCACATTCCCATACCCTGATCCAAGTAATACCCTACCTATATCAAAACTGAATATCCTTTCGTAAATTTCAGTACGGCCATCTAAAGCGGAATAATTTGTACCTGTAGAAAATAGTCTTGATAAAACACTTTGACCAAAACCACTCTGTAGAAAGAATGCTACTGCTATCAGTCCTATTACAATTAGAAAAAACATTTCTTTTCTGACACGAATAAACTTAGTACGACTCAATTGTTGTAGTAACCAAAAAACCAAAATACCCGCTATAGTAAGAATCCCCATTCCAGAGGTGGATAAGACTATTCCTAATGCTAAGAAAATAGCATTAAAAATATCATTTTTGGGCGTATCTTTATATCTAAATAGATATATTATTACACCAATAATAACATATTCAAAAAAATGAGCTGGTTCGTAAAATAAAGAAGTAGGTCTAAATAAACTAAAACTCGTTATATCCAATCGTTCTCCATATCCTTCTGCAACTAACATCATATTAATGTACCCTGGTAAATTGAACCGAATAGTATAATATAATGCAACTTGTATGAATATGTAACACGTGCATATTTTAGTTACTTTTAAATAACTCTGCACAAAATAATCTTTGTCAATAATACCTCTGGATGTACTTAGGACAAGAATAAATATATATAAAATATTCTTAAAAGCTCTCACATATACAGAACCATTCGTTAAATAAATCTCCTTTCCAAAAATAGTCGGAAAGTAAAGACTTATTACAATATATATAGCATATAGAAGCCAAGGAAAGACTATTTGTTTCTCAAGAACTATTTTTCCTTGTTCATGGATTACAAATGGTAAGAGCAATAATAACACTAAGGTACCGAAGTCAAAATTAATCTCTGAAATTCCATAAATCGATACTAGGGGAAGTAAAACAAGCGCCCATGTATAGAGTTTAGAAACACTAAATTTTTTTGCCATCCCAATATCCTTTCAAACATTTTATTAGCTTGGAAATTTTACATTCTTCAAACAGGATAATGCTAATCAAGTATTTATGTAGAGAGACTTGGTATGGCAAATATGCACGTTTCCACTTTCTTCTTAAGTATCTTTCATTCCTAAATATATAATAGTATCTGATCGGCGATAAATGAGGAATAGATATTAACCTTCCAAGAAATTTCTTTTTTATAGTATTTCCTAATTCTTGATAAATAAAATAATCTGATAATTGAATTATTTGATAACTACATTGCAATAACCTAAAACAGAAATCTTGATCGATTTGACCAATAAATAATTTTTCGTCAAATCCTCCAAGTTCTTGATAAGTACTGCTTCTGAATGTACTGCCGGAGGTAATAACCCAATGCTCTGAATGAGGGGAAGCTACAATTTCTTCTGAGAATATTCGCTCGCCAGTCGATTCACTTCTATATATGTATTTTATATTTGGTGCTACTAATCCAACAGCTTTTGTTTTTAAGAGTTTATCAGCCATTTTCTTTACAATATTGGCTTCGCAAAACGTATCTTGATCAAGTGTTGTTATAATCGTCGCGCCATTTTGAATTGCTAAATCGCAACCAATTTTTAAAGCTGAAGCTAAACCAACATTACTAAATTGTGGAATGTACTTAAATTTTTCATGGCTATATAAATGGCTATTATTACCATCCGAATTATCTATGCAATAAACTGTAGCAACATCATCAATGTAACTATCTATATTTTCAATTACTTCAGAGTTTGGATTAAACCAAACCACAATCGCAGCTTGTATATTTCTCATAAACAGATTTCACCCCCTCAATCAGATAACAGCAAGTCAACTAATTCACTCCATCCTTTACTAAATGGCTGCAAAATTTCCTTTGCTACAACATTACTATATTCAGGATTCCCATCAATAATGGATCGTAAAATAGTACTTAGTTCTGTACCATTATCAGGATTAAAAAATAATGCTTTTGAATATGTCCCCAATGTTTCATGTGCATAGGGTAAATCAGACAAAATAATATCCTTCTTTGTCCGCTTAAATTCTGAAATTGGCAACCCCCATGTCTCCAACTTTGATGGAAAAATCAGCCCCGAAGCTTCCTCATATAATTGGAATATTTCTTTTCGAGACTTCTTCCCTAACCATTTTATCTGAGAAAGGTGTCTATATTTTTCAAACACCATTCTAGAATAACTATTTTCTGTTCCATCTATCGTGAACAATACTTCAAAATCCAGATCTTCAATGTTTTTTACCGCTTCACCAATTACTTCATAATTTTTAAAAAATCTTGGAAAAGCAGGGTAAATCCAAACAGGCTTCTCTTTATTATGTCTATCTATAAAATTAAAATCCTGCTCAACTTCAAATTCCGGATAAGCAACAATGACATTCTTTATTGGGTACATCTCTAAAAAACGATTTCTCATCCAATCTTGTTGAACAATTATCGCAGTAGCTGCTTTTATATTTATTCTATATAGATATTTATAGAAAAGGGAAAACAATGAATTAGTAATACTATATCTAAAGTTTTTTATAGACTTTTTCAGGAAAGGCGATGGATTATGACAGTAGGTATAAATCTTATTAGCCTTTACATTAGGAGTAATGTCATGAAGGGATATCCACATATCTACTTTATTTTTCTTTGAAAAGTAGTAAAAGTAAACATATTCATACCACAATCTCTTGAGATAGCTTCCTCTTGATTTAGGGAACTCAATTAAAGTAACATAATCTTTATATTCCTCAAATAAATCTATCCTATGTACAAAGGCTATAATTTCTTTCTTCAAATGTATGTCTTTTCGAATAAACTCGTTTAAACAATCATAATAAATAGACAATGGCCCACCTTCAAAGAGGTTAATGCCACTGATAACGATTTTATCCCTCATCACCATTCCCCTTTATTCTCTCCCAAGTCCCAGTTATAGGCTCAAATTTTTTCAACGGAACTGCTGGAACGCCTCCAACAATCGTTTTTGGTGGGACATTTTTTGTGACAACACTATTTGCTGCTACGATACTTCCAAAGCCTACTGTGACCCCTGCCTGTATTACAGTACCCTCACCAATCCACACATTATCTTCAATTTTAATTGCTTTTGAAAATATTTTTCTTTCATTTGGCGGCGTTTCAGGACTATCCTGATCATTGCCTATATATGTTCCATGTGAATTGTCAATAAGGAGTACCCGTGAACCAATTAAAACATTGTTCCCGATACAAATTCTTTCTACACAAGAAATCCTTACTCCATCACCAACATTAACTTTAGTCCCAAAAATCAATACTTTCTCTGTATGTTCAGATATGACATCAAACCTACAATGCCTACCTGTAGTAAGTTCTTTTCCAAAATCAATGTACTGCTTACCTCTAATAATTATAGGAAAACGAAGCAAACGCGCTGAAGAAACAACGAATCTTGTTCTAATAAAAAATAGCAGATTAACTATTTGCTCCCACAAACTATAATTTGATTTTCTCATCTTTTTCAATTCCTATCATAATCTGATCCAAACAAGATTCAAAAGCCTCTACGGTGAAATAAGTTTCGAATAATTGACGAACTTTGGCTCGCATTTGTAAATCGTAGGTATAGGAGCTAAAATCCACTTCTTCATCAAAAACATTTAATCCTATTCCTAATTCTGAAACAAATTGCGCTGTGTCTCCTTGAATAGTGTTAATAATAGGAAGACCTGCTTCAAAGTAATCCATGCTCTTCATTGTTAAGCCAACAAATACTGATTGCTTCATGACATTTAGTCCAAAATGACAAGACTGTAAAATGGCATTTTTTTGATGCGCTTCAAAAACCTTTCCATGATTCACAACCTCTATCGGTAATTCTTCAAGCATGCTTAACAATTCTTCCTTTTTCTCTCCATCACCAATAATATGAAATTTCGTAGGAAACACCTTGGAAAAAGAAGCTAATATTGATTTAATAGCCGATAAATCAATAATGTTATTGATCGAACCTAGATAACAAATTGAAATATGTTTGCTAGATAATTCACCTTCTATCGGAATAAGAAGTGGCTTATTTTCACGCGCTAGATATAAAGTTTTCATTTTCGTAATATCAACATATTTTGAAAGTTTTGTTTGATATAAATCACACTCCGTGACCACAAAATCTGCTATTGACAAATTATGATTTCTCAGGTCTCCCCATAAAGTAAAAGGGAAAAACTGTTTTAGTACACTCATAGGCATTGTTTCAGGCCACATATCAATAATGTCGAATATTAAAGTTACTGTTGGATTTGCTTTCTTATATTTAGCTGCCTCTTTAACAAAAGAATTTGGAGGAACTAAAACCCACAACAAATCAATATTTTGGTCTATCTCGCGAAAAATATCTTTTGACAGTTTCCAGTGAGATTTCAAGCGACTGTAAGAAAAATTTTTCTTGTAACTTCTTGCATGTATAAATTTATAATCTTTTTTGCAATCCACTCGATATTCTTTTTGGAAATGCCTATAATCAGAAGCAAAAACTGATACAATCGCTCCTCTTTTCTCAAAATATGTCTTTAATAATTCAACGCGATGTTCATATGTATCAAAACAGTTAACAATAGTAACTTTCATTAGGGTGATTCTTCCGTTAATCTAATAGTCTCTTCAAAAGTATTTACCTGATATTCAAAGTCATAACGACTCATCTCTTTTTCATAAACAAGATTTCCAAATACTTTCTTCACAGTATCCAAGCCGAAAAATAGTCTAATAATTGGATTGAATAATTTGGTGAAATAGATTTTTTTATGATGTGCCACAGCAATCTTACCTACCAGGTCAGATGTGGTAACATATTCTGAATTTTGTGGAAAATAGACGCCTTCTATTTTTCTTTCAATAGCCTGTAGGATAAATTCACAAAGATTGTCAATATGTAGCATACTTCGAGAATTCAAAATTTTAGGAAAAACTGGTGTTTTCTGAGCCAACTTTGAAAGTTTAGGATAATTTCCCTTCGATCCTTTTCCATAAATCATCGGAGGACGAACGATAACAATTTTAAAGTCATCATTGGCTAAGCCTGACAGTTTTTTTTCTGCTTGCCACTTACTATCTCCATAAAAATCAGAAGGAGTTGGAACTGTTTCTCTAGTAATAATCCTTTCTGAACTTGAACTATCACCATAGACGATGATGCTGCTCATAAAGATAAATTGTTGTACATTCGACAGTTTAGCTTTGGAGGCAACTTTATAGGTTAATTCTGTATTAACATCATAGTAAAGTTGTTTCTGACTTTCATCTTTTGAAAAATGTGCGATTCCAGCCACGTGAAACAAGGAGTCATAGCCTGAAAAATCAAACTCTTCCCAATTTGGATCTAATAAATCAAGGGTATCAATTTCAAAATTGCTATCCTTATTTTTTACGTATTCTTCAAACGAAGTTCCAATATATGAGTTTGCTCCTGTTATCAATACTCTTTTCATGACTTCCCTTTCTGCCCTGTTCCGCCTTCGACGACACCTTCACTTTTTGCTACACTAATAAACGTTCCAAAAAAACACTTAATATCAAGCAGAAGCCCCATATTCTCAACATAGTAGCCATCTAATTTTGACTTTTCATCAATCTCTAACTCATCACGGCCATTAATTTGAGCCCAACCAGTCAGACCTGGACGAATGTCATTTGCTCTATATTTATCTCGCTCCTCAATCAAATCGTATTGATTCCATAGGGCTGGACGTGGACCAACAATGGCCATTTCTCCTTTGAAAATATTGAATAGCTGAGGTAATTCATCGAGACTAGTCTTTCGTAGAAAAGCTCCTACTTTTGTAATCATCGCTGTAGGATCCTTCAAAAGATGGGTTGGCATATCGCTTGGAGCATCTACATACATAGAGCGGAATTTATAAATCATGAAGTGTTTTTTATTCTTACCAACTCGTTTTTGTTTAAATAGTACCGGACCTCTAGAATCTAATTTAATTGCCAATGCAATCAATAATAAGATTGGACTTAGAATAACAATAGCACTTCCTGAAATAATGATTGCTAAAATGCGCTTACAAATTGGATACATTTTCATCTCCATTTTTCATTTTATTCTTATCAACTCATTCACATCTATAAAAGCCGATAGTCTCCTAATAATGTAAAGCAAATTTACTAAATTTTAAATATCTTGGAACCGACTCTCCAATATTATATTCATTAAGTATTTCAACCATCCTAGAGCCTAAACATCGTTTAAACTCTAGGAAAGTAAAAATATTTTTTTACTTTCTTATTCTTGTTTAGCAAATTCAATCAACTTATCTTTTAATTCATTTCTATCTTTTTGGAGTAATCCATTGATAAATGAATTGACAATGTCCGATTGTTTATTTGTAACGCGACCTACAAATATTTTTTCATAAATCTGTTCGCTGATACGTTCTTCTGTTGATAGTAATTCCTCGTAGAGTTTTTCCCCAGGACGAATACCTGATTCAACAATTCCAATTTCTTCCTCAGTATGACCACTCAGCAGAATAACTTTTCTTGCCAATTCCAGAATTTGTACAGGCTCACCCATATCCAAGACAAAGATTTCTCCGCCTTTTGCCAAATGTCCTGCTTGGATAACCAAACGACTGGCTTCTGGGATAGTCATGAAGTAACGAGTCATCCTAAAGTCAGTAACGGTAACTGGACCACCTTTTTTGATTTGTTCCTTAAATAGAGGAACAACACTTCCACGACTACCTAAAACATTTCCGAACCTTACTGCAGCAAATTGTGTTTGTCCTGTTTCATTTAAGCCAGTAACAATCATTTCTGCTACCCGCTTAGTCGCCCCCATAACATTTGGTGGATTGACTGCCTTATCGGTCGAAACCATTACAAATTTTTCAACCCTAGCTGCTTTAGCCGCTTCAGCCACATTCTTGGTTCCAAAAATATTATTCTTTACTGCTTCATGTGGATTATATTCCATTAGAGGAACATGCTTATGTGCTGCAGCATGATAAACAACATCAGGTTGATACTCAGACATTATATCAAAAATCAACTCTCTGTCTTGAATATCTGCGATGAGAGGGACGAACTCAATCTTACCTCGATATTTCTCTAGTAACTCTCGATGAATGAGGTAAATTGAATTTTCCCCATGTCCAAGCAACAACAATCGTTGAGGCGTAAACTTAGCAATTTGACGACATAACTCTGAACCAATCGAGCCGCCTGCTCCTGTGACAAGAATTGTTTTTCCTTTGAAAAACTGATTCAACTCATCCTGATCCAAAACAACCTCTGGTCGACCAAGAAGATCTGCTACGTCAATTTCCTGAAAGGCACTAACAGACATGTTTCCCGCCATAATATCTTCAATACTAGGCATATTATTGACAGTCACTCCTGTAGTATTACAGATTTCAACAATCTTCTCTCGCTCCTTACCATTTAAGGAAGGGATAGCAATCGTTACTTGATCAACTGCCAATTCTTCTACTAAGCGTGGAATATCATTGCGGTTTCCTAAAACTTTGGTGTTACGGATAAATGTTCCAAGTTTATTTGGATCACGATCGACTATGCCGACAATTTCAAAATTCAATTTTCGATCTTCGACGGTATTGATAAAAATATTTCCACCATCTCCAGCACCTACCACCAAAATTCGCAGTGAGCTATCCGTCTTACGAATAGCATTTTTTCGTGTCTCATGCAAGACTTTCCAAACAATCCTTGGGGTAATGAGCAATACATATGACAAAAATAAGGATACTAAGATGAAGCGATAACTAAAACTCTGCCATAAAATCGTTGAGATAATTAAAAATAATGAATAAGCAGATATCAAGCTCAACCCTATTTTTACATAACTCTGATAACCGGTATACCTCGTAATTAACGAAAAAACCTTTAATCTAACTGAAATAATCAGATAGAATATCAATACGAATAAAACTGCAAGAATGAAACGTTTATCTGGAATGTCAATAATAATATCCAAGAACAGTCTACTCAAATTCATGGAAACTACAATAAGAAAAGTATCCATGCATATAAGTATCAATCTTTTGCTATTGCGCTCTAACAGTTTATCGGTAACAGTTCCTAAATCCATTTTTTTCTCCAAAATCTAGAGTAACCAGCTTAAATCACCTGGTTTTTTAATAACATAAGAGGGTTCTTTTTCAATAAAGCTTTTGCTCTATCTTCCCCAAATTCCCCTGTTATTAACTTATAAGCCTCTCTCATAAACGGAGGTCTATTTGATAAATTATGCATATCACTAGCCACACAGTGCACCAAATCCTGCTCTAAAAAGTACCGTGCCCGTTTCTTAAACTCTTTTGCTCGGTCACCAATTAAACCTGGTTTTAACACATGGTTGCTATTAATTTGAGTATAACACCCCTTGTCGATTAACTCTTCTACTCGCTCTGACTGAAATGCCAGAGCATCATAACGCTCTATATGGGCAAGTAGTGGAGTCAGTCCAAGTAACATTACTTCATTCACAGCCTCTTGGATTTCTTTCCAAGGAGTATTCTTACTAAATTCTAGGAGAATATAGCGCGTTCCATTAAGAGTTGGAACTTCCTTTTTTTCGAGTTTACTTAGGATATCCTTATTATAGTAAAGTTCCGCTCCATAACATAAAGTCATTTCTGGATAAGCTACTTTAACTCTCTCTTTTACTTGAACAAAATTAGTCATAATAATTTTCTCAGGAGTTTCAAACATCCCTTTTCGTCTATGAGAAGTAGCAACTATGAAGCGAACCCCTTGGCGATAAGCTTCTCCTATCAAATCTAGACTCTCTTCAATTGTCTTTGGACCATCATCCACACCAAATATAATATGCGAATGAACATCAATCATACTAACACCTACTTAATCAAAGCTCACATAATAAAAATCAAGCTTTTTTACCGTAATTTCCATAGTTACCATAATTTCCATAATCACCATATTTCTCAGTTGTAATATCATACTTGTTCAAGATGACGCCTAAGAATGGTGTTCCTGTTTGTTCCAACTGTCCCTTTACTTTTTTCACAGCTGAACGTTTAACATGTCCTGCCTCTGCTACTAAGACCATTGCATCACACTTCTGAGCAATAATTGCAGCATCAATTACCATCCCTAGAGGTGGACAATCTACAACCACATAGTCAAAATACCGACGAAGAGTAGCTAATAAGTTCTCAAAATTCTTACTTTGTAGAAGGGCAGTTGGGTTTGGTGATATTTTACCAGACTCGATAACTGTTAAATTAGGAATATTTGTTTCACATAGCCCTCGAGATAAATCAGTAGTTCCTGCTAAATAATCAGTTAAACCAGTAATTTTCGTAATTGGCTTAAAGAAACCTGACATCACTGAGTTTCGAATATCGGCATCAACCAGGACTGTCTTGTAGCCAGAACGAGCATAGGCAATAGCAAGACTAGCTGCTGTTGTACTCTTTCCTTCATTTGATTGGACAGAAGTTATGCCAACCACTTTAATATCTTCCCCACTGAGTTGAATATTCGTACGGATAGCGTTAAAATATTCTTCCGTCTTATTTACTAATTCTTTCTTCGTACGTGCAATTTCTAATGTCGCCATATTTTTCTCCTATTTCAATTTCTTCGAATCTGGCACTACACCAAGTAAGGTCAATCCCATTACCTCTTCGATATCCTGAGGACGTTTTACACGGTCATCCAAAATTTCCATAACCAACACGAGACCTGTTGCCAAGATACTGCCGGCTAATAAACCAAGCAAGATATTGCGTTTGGTATTAGGAGTTGATGGCTCCTCTGCTGGGACAGCCTCTTCAAGTGTTGTCACATCACTCACTTTTGTAACTTCGATGATTTTTTGTGATGCGAAAGTACGGAGACTATTTGCAATGCGAGCTGCTTCATTTGGGTCCGCATCACGCACGGAGATAGAAACAATACGAGTATCAACAGGAATAGAAACTGAAACCTTTTCTTTTAGGTTTCCATTCAAATTCAACTCTGTAGCCACCTGTGTCAGTACATCTTGTGATAGGATGATTTCTTGATAGTCTTTTACCAAATAAGACCCAGCTTGTAAATCCTGATTTGTTAATCCCGCACCAGCTTCAGCATGTTGACCAACTACATAGATACGAGTTGTCGAATCATATTGCGGCGTTACCAAAAAACTACTATAAGCAAAAGCTAACCCTGCACCTAATAGTCCCAGCAGAAGGATAAAGATTTTTTTTCTCCAAATCGTTTTCAGTAAGAGTAAAATATCAATTTCGATTGTATTCATTTCTTGATTATTCATGTTTTCTCCCTATTTTTTTAATTTTCATCCAATACTGACTGAATAGCAGCCTTTGTTTGTTCCAAACTTTCTTGGTTTATTTCCAACATATAAAGTTGTGAATCCGGCATAGCATAAGAAGGCAGATCTGTTCGCCCATTTCCAACTAGCGCTTGTGACTCCACTGTAAACTGTGTGCCGGCTTCTAATTGCGTATTAACTAAGCCTATAATTGTTTCAATACTTAGATCCGTTTGAATAGATCCTTCTAAACTATTTAAAATAGCTTGATAATTACGTAAATTCTCTGGTGAGCTCAATTTTTTTATAAGTGCTGCAATGACTTTTTCTTGGTTTTTACCACGGTCATTATCACCATTAGCCAACGAATACCGCTCACGAACAAAGATTAGCGCTTGCTCTGCATCTAAGTGTACTGTTCCCACCGGGAAAGTATGTTCACCACTTGTGAACTCTTGGGTGTTTTCTACATCGATACCTCCAACCACATCAATCAACTGTAGGAAGGATGTAAAGTTGAGACGAATATAGTTGCTAATATCAATACCATAAAGATTTTCCAAAGTATGGACGGAAGCATCTATACCATAAATACCAGCATGAGTTAATTTGTCGTATTGATTTTGCCCACCATCTGCGATAGCAACATAAGAATCTCGTGGAGTAGTTGTCAATAAAATCTTATGTGTAGCACGATTAATAGTCATAATGATATTAACATCTGAACGCGAAACAGACGAAATTGGACCATATGTATCAATGCCGCTGATATAGATATTAAAACTGTCTCCACTCACCTGCTTAGTAGCTGTATCAACAGTCCGAGTCACCTTAAAACTATATATTTTCCTCACTTTTGAAGAGAAGTCTGGATCCTCATTTTCCAAAATATTGGTAAAAACTCCATTGAAAATCATTGCTTGACTCTCACCATTTAGCATAGCTTGGTAGGCTGTTAGATAAGAGGTCGTCGGACTTGTAGTTAATTGAGTAGACTCCATTTTGGAAATATCATTTAACAAAGCAGTGATGTTGTCTTGATCGTATTCAGCCGGAGCAAGTACATTAGTGACCTGTCGAACATCTGTAATCTCACTATTTGC
Source organism: Streptococcus sp. 2021WUSS126 (assembly GCF_044427255.1). Taxonomy (NCBI): domain Bacteria; kingdom Bacillati; phylum Bacillota; class Bacilli; order Lactobacillales; family Streptococcaceae; genus Streptococcus; species Streptococcus sp. 2021WUSS126. The sequence continues at coordinate 200,150 of NZ_JAOTGI010000002.1, forward strand.
TGGGACGAGGATACTCATTTCATATTCTGAAAATATCGAATTTGAATTTAGTCGTGTTGAAAATTTTACAACTTCTTGCATTCCATAGATTCCGACAGAAGTGATGACCAGTGAAAAAATAAGTAAGAGTGCTGTAAATATGCGTGCTTTCTTACGCCACATCAACAAGCCAGTCAATACTGCAACCCCTATCAACAGGATTGTTACAATATAGTTTAAATACCGAAAATCTAGGATGTTATAGCGATACATAGTCACTAAGAACAGACATAGAATAATGGCATATAGCACCCAAAGCGCAAAATTTACCAACTTAAGCTTAGGCGATTTCCTCCATCTGCTTCTCTTCTTCATAAACAACCTTCCTTTTACTTATAACTCACCTATTGTATCACAAAAAACAATATTTTACTAGCCACGTAGCCATATTAGTGATGAAAAACGTTATCTTATTCTTTTTGGAATCTTGTTCTTTTTTTTCATATTTTAACCGAACGTATGAAAGTCAGCTGATTCTCTGTTGATTTTTCAGCACAATATTCAAAGCCATCCACCTTAAAATCTTGAATGTCCGATAATTCTTGAATATTGTTCTTAGCCAACCAGGACAGCAATCTTCCTCTACCTTTTTTTGATATAGTCGAGTGAACTTTTAGCTGACCTGCTTTTTCTTCCATGAAAAGAATTTTAACTAATCTTTTCTGAATCTGTGGAGAAAACACCTGCTCAAATTCTGACGAAGCCAGTGAGAGAATCAGTTCATCATCACCAACTTCTTGGTCATAATACGGTCGCCAGTACTGTTTCAAAGACTGATTGCCTATCTTTAAGCTCCCTTGAAAATCTAAGCGGTGAGGTGAAATGAATTCAAAAGGATGAATCAACCCGTATAAGGCTGTCGCAACACGAACGTGGTCACGTAGGTAATTTTCTTCTTTCGAATCTATACCTCGCCTATCCATATAACGATACATGAGACCATCATATAACTGCCAGGCTGGATAGGTTTTTGCTTGACCTGTCCTAATTCGATGCCAACGATCAGCTTCTAACTCTGCCTTTTCTTCATTCAACTTATAAAAGGCAGCCATCTTTTTTACATCAAATTGACTTATGGCATCCAGCACCTGCTTGCTTCGATCAGACAGGGGATAAAACGAGGCATTCTCTAGATTTGTATTTACTTCTTTTGCATTAGGTATAATTATTTTCATCACTTAATTATACCATAGAGTAGCTTAATTCCTGAACCTCAACCCATTATTCATATATTGTATTTCTGCAACTTTTCCTATATACTAGCTAGTAACATAGTCTATAAAAAAGGGGGCCTAGATGAAAAAATATCAAGTTATCATCCAAGATATTTTGACTGGAATAGAGGAACACCGATTCAAACGTGGAGAGAAATTACCTTCTATCCGTCAACTCAGCGAGCAATATCATTGTAGCAAAGACACTGTCCAAAAGGCTATGTTGGAATTAAAGTACCAAAATAAGATCTACGCTGTCGAAAAAAGCGGTTATTATATCTTAGAAGATAGAGATTTCCAAGACCATACTGTAGAGCTCAATCCTGCAGACTTTCAAGAATTACCCTATGAAGATTTTCGGATTTGTCTAAACGAAAGTCTTATTGGGCGGGAAAATTACCTATTCAACTACTATCACCAGCAAGAGGGATTGGCAGAATTGATTTCCTCCGTTCAAAGTCTGTTAATGGACTATCATGTCTATACAAAAAAAGACCAGCTGGTTATCACAGCTGGTAGTCAACAAGCTATATATATTCTCACACAAATGGAAACCTTGGCTGGAAAAACGGAAATCTTGATAGAGAACCCTACCTACTCACGAATGATAGAGCTCATTCGACATCAAGGAATCCCCTATCAAACAATTGAACGGGATTTAGATGGAATTGACCTAGAAGAATTGGAAAGTATCTTCCAAACTGGAAAAATTAAGTTTTTCTACACAATTCCTCGCTTGCACAACCCTCTCGGTTCAACCTATGATATAGCAACAAAAACAGCCATCGTAAAATTAGCAAAGCAATACGATGTCTACATCATTGAGGATGACTATTTGGCAGATTTCGACTCTAGTCATAGCCTACCTTTACACTATCTTGATACAGATAATCGTGTCATCTACATAAAATCTTTTACACCGACACTCTTTCCAGCCCTCCGAATCGGTGCAATCAGCCTTCCTAATCAGCTACGTGATACCTTCATCAAACATAAGAGTCTAATCGACTACGATACCAATCTTATCATGCAAAAAGCTCTCTCGCTCTACATTGATAACGGTATGTTTGCACGGAACACACAACATCTTCATCATATTTATCACGCTCAGTGGAATAAAATAAAAGATTGCTTAGAGAAATACGATTTGAACATCCCGTATCGAATTTCCAAAGGGAGCGTAACCTTTCAGCTAAGCAAGGGGATTCTTTCGCCTAGCATCCAACACATGTTTGGAAAGTGTTATTATTTCAGCGGACAGAATGCTGATTTCTTACAGATCTTCTTTGAACAAGATTTTGCAGATAAGCTGGAGCAACTTGTAAGATATTTGAATGAATGAAATCTAATAACCTCATGCAAATAATCCCCCTCGAACTTAAAAGACGAGGGGGATTATTCTATAGTGGAAATTACATCCCAAAATTGTTATACTCTTCGAAAATCAAAATTATCCGTTGTCAAGAGCCTTGATGAGTGAAAAGCTCCAGTGGAGGTTTTCAGCCTGTTACCTTGAAATAAGATAGTAACAGAGTTCTATCTTCGACTTCGTTTCCTAGGCTACTTTTGATTTTCATTGAGTGTTACTCTGTGAATCACGCTTTCACTTCATAGCCCATCAAAAGTCCGCCTTCTTCAGCATAAAAACTGCATAGACCTGATGTTGCAACTTCGTCAATAACAGCCGTTGGAAAACTTGCTTTTACCAACTCTGAGAATTGTTGGAAAAACTTGGCATTGTTGCGGTGGGCCATGACGATTCGACCACCATCATAGCCTGCTTTTTTCATTTCTTCAAAGGCTGCTGTCACAGATTTCTTATGACCACGCGCCTTTTGAAGCAACTCTAATTTTCCTTCAGCGCTTGCCTCACCAACCATACGGATATTGAGAAGACCAACGACAGTGCCTACCAATTTGCTCAGTCTTCCATTCTTAACAAGATTATCAACCTTCGCTAAAACAAAGAGGAGCTTACTGTGTTCCCGATAGTGAGTTATCGCTTCTACTACTTGTGGAAAGTCTAATCCTGCACCAATTAAGCGATTGATTTCGTCTACAAGTAAATCCATTTCCCCACTGGCTGACAAACTATCTATCAAATGGATATTGACATTCGGATGCTCTTCGATATACATATCCCTAGCTACACGTGCCGCATTAAAACTACCCGATAGCCCACCTGTAATCGTCACAACGATAATGTTCTCAGCTCCCTCAAAAGCTGCCTGATAAGCCTGCGGACTTGGACACGCCGACCCAGCTGCAGCCTTAGATGCCTCCATCACCTCCATCATGTGATCAATATCCAAGCTTGCATCATCAACAAATGCTTGTTCTCCAACCTGGATGGTAAGTGGCACACTAATAAATTCCGTATCCGGAGCTAGATTAGCTAATTGACGATAGTCACAGCCCGAATCTGCAACAATTTTCCATTTTGACATAATATTCTCATTTCCAATTTTACTTTTTTATTTGACAATAAATCTCTATTTACTTACAATTATATCATTAAACTACCCCATCTGAAAGCATTTTCTTTCAGATGTGACACTCGGAAAAGGAAAACTATGGCAGGTCGTAAAATTTCACCCCAATCTTTGAAAAACCTCTATCAATCAAATAAAGAAGCGAATCAACTGACTAAGGAATCAATAGAAACTGCTCTGCTATTTCTCCTAGAGAAAAAGGAGCTCAAGCAAATTTCGGTATCTGAATTGGTTCGTAAAGCGGGAGTTTCTCGTAACGCTTTCTATCGCAATTATAAGTCAAAAGAAGAAATTTTAGAGATTTATTACGAACGGACTTCCAGCAACCTTAAAAAGAAATGGCATGATTTGCAGGACAAGGTTCAAAAGGATGGCGTCAAGCAAAGCTTTGCAGATTTTGTCCACGAACAAAAACGCAAGGCAGAGCAAAGCAAAACCCTGTCCAACGTCAGTCAATGGATCAAGGAAAAAACAAAACGGGATTAAAAGTCCAATGTCATTAAGTTAACTAACCTATCACATTTTGTGGTGGGTTAGTTTTTATGTTACACTAAAAATAAAAGGGGAAAAGTCATGCTAGATCAGATTAAAGCTCATTTACTTGATAGTATTAACGACATCGTTTCCACCGCAAACCAGTTTGTGCTTCATCCTGAAAAAGATTTTAGTCGGAAAAGTCAGCTAACGATGAAAACCATGATTCAAGCTA